>JAHEDC010000038.1 GCA_024641425.1 Verrucomicrobiales bacterium
CCCGTTTTTTTGCCGGGGCCGCCCCACCGAAAGTGCGAAACATTCCTTACGTTATCATCGTGAGAAACAGGAAGACGAAGAGAACCACCAAGCCCTAACATGACACCATAGCCGGCACGGAAAAGAGAAAGTGCGAAAAGTTCTGGACACTACCCAACCACCACCGCAAACACTCCTCCCTCGGCGACCAAACCCCGGCGCAATTCATAGCCTCAACCCCGTCCAAAAACTAGCCAAATTTGGTCTAAGAATCAGTTGCACCTCACCCCTTGCACACAGCGATACCAAAGAAAGAGGGCGACCCGATACCGGATCGCCCTCTTTGCCGAGAAGATTCTTTACTCAATAAATCACTAGAAAGACTAGCTCCGGCGGCGGCGGATCAGGAGAAGTGCGATCGAACCGAGGGAGAGCAGACTGACGCCCGGCTCCGGAACGGCAAGACGAAGACTCTGATTGCCCTTCGTAAGCCCAGCACCATCAAGGATCGGAGAAGCCACCAAGGGAACCAACGAGCCGTGAACAACGGTTCCCGAGGCCAAATTGGCGACGAGATCGGTCGTGTAGGCAACAATACCAGGATCCGAGGGGTTAGCAGGGAACGGCCGGTTGATGTTCACAACCGCGAACTGGCTCGAACCAGCCAAAGTTGCCGCGTTGCCATAGACGACATAGATCGCCTGACCGCCCGGAACGGCAGCTGGAGTCGGGTTTGGGATATTGGCACCAAAGGAATACGAGCCATTGGCGTTCAAGGCATCGGCACCTCCGAAAGTGCTGCTTGCAAAGGCAGTAAAGGACGCAGCCAATGCCGCCGGATTCGCAAGCCCAGCCGGGTCAATAGCGAAGCTACCGATGGCGGCATAGCCACCACCAGCGGGCATCAAGGTTCCAGCGTTATTTACTACAGTCGCGTACGTAAAAGTATCGCCATTGAAGCTGGAATTTGTGATCTGAACGCTTGAATAAGCTGAACAGGCACCAGCAAAAAGGGCAATAACTGTGAGGTAAGTTTTTTTCATCGTGATACTTGTGTGTTTATGGTTGAGGAATTTCTCGGTCGGTGTGTTTTGCGGTTTTTCAATAAGTCTCTTCGGCCAAGCAAAAATCGGAGGTGGGCTGATTATTTGCGAATTGAACGAAGAAGCGGTTTTTCTTAGAGAGTGGGAGGAAGAGAGCTCCCCTATCGTGGTCAAGCGATTCGGGGAGCTCTTTAGAGGAATACTAAACAGAGTGAGTTGAAGACTTGGAACGAACTCTCGATTAGAGGTCAAGGGTCGCCGGGATCTCCAAGGTGACCATGGTCGAACCGCCACGGCGCTGGATAAGCAAACCAGAGGAGAGAAGATCACCACCCTTGTTTCCAAGTGCACCGATCTGCGTCCAGAAACCGTTCGCCGAATTGATGTAATACTGCTTGTAACCACCGTCACCCGTACCATTCGGAACCCAGACGATGTCGGCCGTCGTTGAATTGCCAGTCATGAGGTTGTTGGCAAGTCCGGAATCTGCGAGCGAGACGCCCACCGGAAGCACACGACTCAGGTAGTTGAATACTCCACCGTCAACGGCGGCTTTAGTCTTGGTATTCTGCACATGCCCCGTGAACACGATGTTCAAAGTAGTTGCACCACGGCGCTGGATGAAAATACCGTCTGTAAAGTAAACAGGCTCATTGGCAGCGACACCAAGAGAACCAACTTTACGCCAGGCGCCGTTATTGTAGTAGACCTGTGCGAAACCCGCACCCGTGGGAATCCAGATCAAGTCCGCGGTCGTCGACGGGCCGGCAAGAAGGCCCGCCTCGTTCGCGGCACCGAACAAGCTTGAAACCGTCGGGGTGGCACGAATCTCATAAGTGTCGCCCGCAACAACCATAGCGCTCAGGTCATCAGCCGTAGCCAAGGTGGTCGCATTCGTCACCGTAACAGTTGTATTCAATCCCTCGCCTGCGCCCGAGGTGATCTTCATCGTATAGCTCACGGTGCCTGGCAATGAGGTGACGAAGTCCGCCTCGTTGTCAGTGGCAGTATTGGCTCCGATCGCCTCAAGGGCGCCCGCCGCGGCAACTGGCCCTGAAAGATCCGGGGAAAGGAGATTAAAAATCCCCGGAAGAACCGCTTCCGTCCGGTATCCGACTGGGGGAGTGACCGCGGTGGCTTGCGCAAAGAGAGGGGAAGCGGTCAGGCCGACACTCGCTGCGATGGTGAGGATGCTTAGGGTACGCGTTTTCATTGGATTAAATCGGTTATTTTTTGGGTGGATTTCATTCAGATTAGGTGAACGGGAAATGCGATGCAAGATTTTTTCACACCCTTTTCTACGAAAAAACCGGATCTCCGTTACATTTTTCGGATATCCGAAGGAAAAAACGCGGATGGCGCCAAGGTGGCGGGAAGAAACCTTCGTCAAGGCAGAAAAAACGGGCGAAAAACCATGGTTTTCCCGCGGTCGCGAGGTTGAATCATGGGTGAGGCAGAATATTCGGATGCTGTCCCCGGGGCGAACAGGTGACGCGCGCCCTAGCGACGCTGGCCAGGACGGGATCCGGAAGTGCCGGCGCTTCCGGAGGCTCCGCCACCAAAGATGCGCCCGAGAAAGCCTTTTCGCTTCTCCGAGGCGCCCTCAATGACATTGATGGAAGAGGGAGCCACTTCGTCCCCGTAGACGATCGGGGTATCCGCGCCGGGATCGGCGGGAAACAGTTCATCTCCCGAGCGGAGTTTGGGGCGGGCCATTTCGAGAGCGGGCTTGCCCACGATCGTGCCGGCCACGCCCTGGACGTTGGCATCGACGAGATCGTCGCCCCCCTCGATGATGGTGGGTTGGATGAAGATCAGGAGTTCCTGACGGTCCCTGCTCCGGTTCGTTGTCCCCTGGAGGTTTCTCAGAATCGGAATCCGCGAAAGAAAGGGCAAGCCATCGATGTTGTCGCGCTCCGTCTCCTGGATGATGCCGCCGAGAACCACGATGCCCTTGTTGGGAAGGCGCACCGTCGTGTTCAGCTGTTGTGTGGCGATGTTAGGAACACGGTTGTTCGAAATGGTCGTATAATCCGTGATATTCTCATTCTGCTGGGCGATCTGAAGGGTCACCTCGTCCTTTGAATTGATGAGGGGGAGCACTTCAATCTGGAGAAGGACTTCCTCGAATCCGATACTCGAGTTGACGGTATCATTGTTCGTGACACTGGACACCGTCTGGGTCGGAACGGCCACACGCTGGCCCGAGGCGATATTGGCGACCTGGTTGTTCGCCGTGTAAACCATGGGACGGGAAAGCACCTGGAATCGGCTCGTATTCTCGAGCGCCTGGACATAGGCATTCAGATAGCTGCCGATTTTGGCCCAGATGTTGAGTCCGCTGGTGAGGGTGAAATCCTCGACGAGTTGAAGATCGAGGGGATCGACAATGGCGGGCGATGCGATTTCACCTCCGTTATTGGTGCGGTAGAGACCGGCGATATTGACCGTCTGGCCGCCGATGTTGATCTCGTCAACCTGCCGGAGAAGATCGATGCCGGAACGGACGTCGTCGCCGAGGGCGACTTGGGCGATAACGGCGGAGATGTAGACCTGGCGGGGACGAATATCGACTTCGTCGAGAAGCTGATCGATAACGCGAAGGTGTTCCGGCGGCCCGGAAACGATGATATTGTTAAGCTGGGAATCCCCGATGATGAGCGTATTTCCGACAAGAATCGACTGGGGACCCGCGAGTTCCTGGTTCGAGCTGAGACCGCCGGAGCCGCCAATGCCGGAAAGACTGCTACTGCCGCCCCCACCGAGACCCGAATTGTTTCCGAAGGCGCTGTTGTTGCCGCCGAACGCTCCCGATTGGTTGCTGCCCGAACGGTTGCGGTTTGCGAGGGAGTTCGTGGTACCGGTCGTCCGGTTCTGGTTGCTGCTGGCAACGCCGCCGGCCCCATCGCCGCCATAACGGGACAGCGCGTTTTCCGCGACGGGAAGAAATTCATTCACGCTCAGGTATTTCAGTTCGCGCTTGAGAAAATTGTCGACCTGGCTGGGGGCGTCCAGGTGCTCGACGAGCCCGCGGATGTAGGCGATGTCCACGGGACGGGCGATAATGAGGATGCTATTGGTGCGGACAATCGCCTGGATCTTGATGTTCCTGCTATCAGGAGCGGAGACAGGATCGCCCCCTCCGGCATCGGGGGCACCGCCAACACCAACGGAGGCGGAGCTGATGGCGCCTCCCGGCGCCGCGATGACGGTGCGGGTCGCGGAGGCATTGCCTCCCGTGGTGGGCGCGGCGAGGATTTCCGTCAACGCGGTTGCGACCTCGTCGGCACTGGATCGAACCAGCTGGATGTTCTCGACAGTGACACCATCCCCGGCCACATCGATGTAGTCCTTCAACTCGATGAACGTGCGGATGAGGGTCGTGGTATCGGTGATGACGATGGTGGTCGAGTTCGGAATGGGCGTGATGCTGCCGAACACATTGGAGCGCGCGACAGTCTGAAAGGCCCGCATCGCCTCGTCGGGAGTGATGTAGTTCACGCTCATTACGTAGGCGACCACCACTTCTTCCTGGGGGAGATCCAGCGGATCGTTGAAGACCCCGATGGGAGCGACCGTACTCGGGGGACGGTTCTGGCCGGCGACGACGATGTCGGTCTTCTCGTCCTTGTCGATAATGTTGAAGTTGTTGATGAGGAAAGTGGCCTTGATGAAGTCGATGGCTTCGGATTTGGGCATTTTCCGCTGAGCCGTAATCGAGATGGTGGCCTGCGCGATGGAGTTGTCCATGATCAGCTTCTTGCCGGTGAGATCCTCATAGATAGGCAGAATATCATTCACCACGGAGGCGTTGGGGAAGTAGATCTCGACGAGTTCCTCGTCCCCGGCAGGCTGCTGGGCCTTCGCGGAAGGGAGCGCGAGGCCGAGGAGGAGCGCGCCGGCGAGGCGGCAAAGGGTGGATCTAGAATATGTGTCCGTGGTCATGTTCATGTGCTAGGGATGATCGAGGGGCGATCGGGTTCGGTATCGGATGGGGAAAATTAGGGTCTGCCGGAGGGAGGAAGAACAACCCTCCGACGCTTGGGTTGATTATCGCCTCCACCTCCCTGAGGCGTGGCACCAGCAGGGTTCTGCGCGGCGGCCCGCAAGTGCTGGATGAGCTGCTCGCTGGCTTGTTGCTGGGCCGCGGCCTGGGCCTGCTGCTGTTGCGGGGTAAGTTGCTGCTGCGCGGCGGCTTGGGCCTGTTGCTGCTGGAGAAGCAATTGCTGCTGTTGTTGTTGCTGCTGCGGCGTGAGCTGCTGCCCGTTCACGGCCCCGGCGCCAACCATCCCCGGCCCACGCTGGCCACCGCCCGTATTCATCGCCACAGCGCCTTTCGGCGGAGCCATGATTCGCTTGGAATCGAACTTGATGGTGCCGGTCTGGCGACCATCACTGATCGTCACCGAAGAGTCGGCCATTCGTTCGGCGCGGTCCACGGACACGACGAACAATCCCCCCTTCTCCTTGGGTTCCGTGCGAATAATCTCCGGCTCGTTCTTGGGGTTAAGCGAAGAGACCACGGTGGCCCCGCCAATGGTGGCGAGACCGGTGAGGACATACTTGTCGAGTTCATTGGGCGGCGTTTCGACAACCACTGCTTCCGGGACGATCTCGCGGGTGAATGCGGAATTCGACCAAGTGGGCGCATAACGCTCCAAGGAATAGCTGACGGGAAGAAAAACGTCCTCTTCCTTGTTGGTCGGGCGAATCGGAAGGGGCGCCAATTCCGGCTTTTCCTCCTCCTCCACGCCGGCCGGCATCTCCACTTCCGCGGGCGCGTCGTCCTCGCCCACGGCGGGAACGTCGGCCTCACTTTCCACGGAATCCGTGCCTTCAGCCGCTCCGGTCACCTCCCCACCCGCCTCGGGAATCGTAGCAACGGCATCGGAGGAAATCGAATCCGAAGGGCCTTCGGTCGCGGCGGACTCATCGGCCGGAGCGGGTTCCACCGCCGGTTCCACGGGAGGAAGAACGACGCTCTGGGCACTCAGCCACGTTTGAGCGCATGGAAAGCCGATGAGGCCGGCAACGAGGATCGGGAAGTATACCTTGGAAGCTTTCATGATGAGGGGTGACTCTGTCAGGATTTCCGTGGAAGGCGAGGAAGGGAGCGGATAGAATCAGTTCAGTTTGGGAGAGGTGGATTCCGTGCCCGCCGAGGACGCGGTAACCGGAGTCGCGGGATCCGGGGACTCGGTCACCGGGACAACAGGCATATCGCCGCGAATGTAGAGCTGGCCCAAGGTCAGCTCACAGCGCACAACCTCGGGTTCCTTTTTGTCCGGCTTGAGGTTGAGCGTTTCCATTCGGCGGAAAGCGTCGCGATCCTGAAGGAGAGCGAGGAAGCGGACAATCTCATCGTTGGTGCCGGAGACGCCCAGGGCAAGGCCGATCTGGACAATATCGTTGCCAAGTTCCTTGAGGGCGATCGGACGCGGCGTGTCGATACTGGCACCCGAGATCCGGGCCGATTCGTTGACGATTCCCTCGAGCTTCGGCGCCTCCACCTCGGGAGAAGTGAAGAGCGGAAGCTTCCGGTTGAGCCAGTTCCGCCGGGAATCCCAGAGATCCCTCTCTTCAAGCAGGCTGCGGTAAAGGGAAATGTCCCCCTGGAGGCGAATCGACTCCTGCTCGGCGAGATCCTTCTTCTCCGTCAGCATGCGGTAGCCGATGAGGCTGCCGAGCCCGATAATGAGGATTCCGAAGGCGATGAGCAGCCGGAGCTCGCTAGTCTTCAATTTGGCCATACTTGTATTTTCCTTGGATGCGGCAGGTTGCGGTTCGGTCCCGCTTGCGGGTGTCGACGGTAGGAAGCTGAAGCCACTGCCACTCGTAGTCGTCGAGCAGCTCGCTGTTGAAGACCTTGCTGCCGTACTTGTTAAGCTCGGCGGTGTTGATTCCGACCCCATCAATCGTGATAAGAGGCCCCTCACTCACGTAGCTCGTGAAGCCGACCCCTTTCGGCGGCAGAATCGACTGGAGGCGATGAAGGATCTCGACCGGATAGCGCTCGGCGTCGATCGTATCCTCGACCTGATCCCAAACCGTCCTGAAGGCACCCATCCAACCGACCTTCGGCTCGAGGGCGGCGACTTCGGCCTGATAGCCCTTGAGTTCCCGCACCTTCAGGAAATAATCGACGGCGAGAAAGGCGGCGACGACCAGATAGACGGCGGCAGCGGCGAGAAGGGCGATACGGCGCTTCTCGCGGCGCTTTTGCTCCAGGCGGAGCAGGGCGACTTCCGCAGGCACCAGCTTGGAGCTCTTTGCGGGCAACACGGGCTCGGGTTTCTCGTCCCTGCGAACCTTGAGGTCCAGGCTCCGCTCGAGGGATTCGATTCCATCCTCGGCGATGGCGTCGGTCCAGAGAATGATTCCCGCCGGTTTGGAAACGACACCCTGCATCGAGAGTTCCATGAGGAGGCATTTCAGCTCCTGCACGGCATTCGCGTCAATGGAGTGGGAGCTGAGCGCCTGCGAGTAGACGAGCTGGTCGCTGCGGGTAATGGCGACAACAATGCGACCGAGCTCCTTCCAGAGGATCACGTGATTCCCGGGGAGGATATAGAAACGCGGACTGCTGTCGAAGAACTGGGGGGCCTGGCGGGGCAGCGAATGCTTGAAATTGGACGAGAGGACGGTCGCGAGGACCAGGTTGCGCGGCGCCGCCCCTTCCTGCGCCCCGGGATCGCCGACGAGGGCCATTTTGTAGTCCATCAGTTTTCCCTGCCCCCCGTCAGGCTTGAGCCCGAGTTTTTCCAACTGCATCTCAACAAGCCCCTGGAGGAGCGCCGGGTCGTCGGTGTTTACCCACAGGGGCACCGTAAAGACGGAGAGAACGGGAAAAGCATAGTGCGAGGCCGTGCGGAATCGCCCCACGTTGCCATCCTCGTCGATATCCTCGCGACCGACGAGTTCGAAGGCGCCGCCCTGGCGCTGCCAGAGTTCCCAACCGTTTTCGGAGGGAATGGCGAGAGAAACGATGGCTTCCTTTCGGCTCATAGGACGGGTTCCTCCTCACGGGAGAGAATAACGGGACGGCTTTCAAGATTCCGCACGACGAGAACCAGACGACGGCGATAGTCGCCGACCCATCCGATGCTCTCGATACGCACGGTATTGCTGCGGGTGGTGAATCGGTTGCGGATTACGGAAGGATCCTCGCTGACACTATCGCCCTGAATGAAGGCGAGAGCATCTTCGACACTCTGGAAGAGTTGGTCGTCCTCGGTATCGGGAATCCCGTCTTCCCCGTCGCGCATCTGGATGAGATCGTCGACCAAGTTGGGCTGCGTGCCCGCGGCGACCGCGATGAGTTCGGCCGAGGCCTCATTGATATCGAGTTGGCCTTCGCTCCAGATGGTGAAATACGAGCGCCAGTTGGGCTGGTACGAGGCGACGACATTCATGCCCCGTACGAGCAGAACCTCATCGAGGTCGTAGAAGGGCCGGTCGAACGGATAGTTTTCGAACCCTTGTTCGGTATAATATTCCTTCTCGGCCCCGTCATCGAATCCATCGAATTGGTTCACCTCGTCGGCATCGACCCAGTCCATCAGCGCGCGGATGACGAGAACCGCATCCTCCTTCTCCATCCCCCAATTCACGAAAAGGTCCTCGAGAAGCTTGTTGTCCCCGCCCGCCATGACGAGGCGGTTGATATTGAGCCAGCCTCCCTCGCTCCGCCGGCGAACATCGAAGCCCTCCCCTTTCCCCACGTCGAAGGCCTGGTGAAGAATCGGATCGAATTCCTTCACGGCGGGGTTCGCCGCGTATGCGACCCCGGCCTCCGCCAACTGAACGGCGCGGAAGGCCTGCCGTTCCGAAAGAATCACGTCAATGTCACTGTTCACGACATAGACCGTCGACATGACCGCAAGGGAAAGTATCGCCATCAACCAGAAAACGGCGATGAGCGCAGACCCGCCTTCGAGGGACCGCTGCCGCGATTGGGTTGATGTTGAATACGATTGATGCATTTAATTCAGATTCGCTATGGTAATTTGAGAAATTTGCCGACTTTCTGAAGGATTTATTTAAAATCAGGCCATCATTGAGGCTTCGGCGGACAAAAGCAATGTGAAACAGGGCGAATTCAAAAAAGTTGTGAAAAGGAACGATTAACGCCCACGGCCGCCGCGCGAATTGCCCCCCTGCCCCGATGGCGGGCGTGGACCGCCATCGCGCCCCCCTCCCGGACGAGCTTGTCCCGGCTGGGGTCGTCGGCCCCCTTCGAGGCCTCCACCTGGGATGGGAGCCCCTCCCCCACCGGGACCTCCACCTCCCCCGCCGCCAATGCCGCCCGCTCCTCCGGAGGTGGCTCCCTGAACGATCTGGGCGGGGTCGGCAACGACGGGAATCCAGAAAACGGCCCGGGTGGGCTCCGAATTGTCGAAGAATTCGAAATTCAATTCGATCATCGAGGGCCGCTGGTTCGCGTTCGGCCATTCTTTAACCCACTCTTCGGTCTGGGTGTCGTAAAAGCGCCAAAGGACAGCGCGAACGCCATCGAGAAGTTCGAGGCCGATCCCGTCATCGGCGCCGAGACTTCCGCTTTCGTAGGCTTCGGCATCCTCCTCGTTGAGGTAACGGACCCGGAACCGAATGCCCTTGGGCGGATCCTTTTCGGTAGCCAGAATGACAATCCGCGATCCCGCCGCAACGTTGGACCACGAGAAGGCGAGCGGATATTCCTCCAGCACGAGTTCCGAATGGTAGATGCCTCCAGCCGTGTCCGGAGCCTCCATGCGGAGGCGGGCGTTGCCCGGCAGTCCCTCGATGTTCCGCCGAAGCAGATTCACGAACGAATGGAGGTGCATCTCGTTCGCCTGGTTCTCGACCACGGAATTGCTCATCTGTAGCGAGGCAGCCGCGATGGAATAGATCCCCCCGATCAGGAGGACGATCAGGGCCAGCCCGAGGATGACCTCCAGAAGCGTGAAGCCCCGGGAGCGCGCGGCCGCGTCAGCGGTTGTTCTGGTAGAGAGGTTCATATCGAATGGTTTCCGCGATTTCCTGCATTTCACGCCCGCCCTTGGTTCGCCAGGACGCGATGATGGCGACGCGCCACATCTGATTGAGAGCCTGCCCGTCCATGTTCTCGGCCTCGAGCGGCTCGATGACACGCTCAAAATAAACGCCGTTCTCGTCCTCGCCCAGTCTCTCCTCCCCCTCTTCAAATTGGAGGGCCTTGCTCGCCTCGGTGAGCAAGGATTCCAGCGTCCGGAGCATTTTCACTTCCCGCCGCGAGGCCAGCGCGTTCTCGGCCGTCTTGTCGAGGGCTTCCGTGAGCCCGACACCGAGGATACCGAAAAGGGCCATTGCCATGATGATCTCGAGCAGCACGAAACCGCCAGGCCCGGTGGCACGCGAGGGGGGAATTCGAATCGAAAGGGTGAATCTCATCGGGAATGCCTTGCTCAATTGGCGATAATCATGCGCTCGTCCTGCACCTTCGCGGTGAGGGGATTGAAATCCATCTCGATATACCCTTTCTCGTTGCTGAAACGGATGGTGACAGGCTCACAGATGCCACTGGGGGAAAAAACCCATTCCTGGCCTTTGGGTTCGGTGAAGTCAGCCTCGATCCATCGGCGCATCTGGATCGTCGTCCCCTCGGATACCTCGTAGCGCTCGATGATTCGTTGGCTCGGTTTCACAACGTCCTCTTCCTCGAAAAGGCTCTTCTGGGTGAAACTCTCGTTCTGCAACTTGTGGTAGGCATCGATATCCTCCTGCCGCACATAGGTTTCGCGCAGCATGAAGATGTTCTGGTTGATGAAGATGGAGAAGGAACGCTGCTGCGTGATCGCCCGACGCATCGCCTCCCGCGCCATGTCGCGCATTTTCCCGGCAGGCTGCCGGAGCTTCTTCTCGTCGTTGAGCGAGTCGATGCTCAGAACACCGATCCCGATAATCAGCGTGATCAGTACCAGGGACACCATGATTTCGATCAAGGTGAAGGCACCGGCACGTCGACCAGAGCGGGAGCGGAGGGAAGCGGTGGGTGGCATGGAAGTGGAAAATTGGAGGCAGCTCTCCGGCAGGTCCCCACTCAAAAAAAGGGCGCTCCCTTCAGGAGCGCCCCGAGAGTGGATGCTTGCCTCAAAGGCAATCGGGGCCGCGGAGGATCAATCGTCCCAATTGCCAATATCATCGGCGCTTTCAATCCCGTCGGGACCGAAGGAAAAGATATCGAACGACTCCGGATTCTTGGTTCCGGGAGCGCGGTACTGGTAGTCCCGCGCCCAGGGATCCTGGATGACCTTCTTCATCGAGGCCTTCCAGCGCTTCGGCTTGGGTTGCGTCGAGGGCTCGTGCACGAGGGCATCAATTCCCTGGCCCGTGGTCGGAACGAATCCGGCATCCATTTCGTAGGCGCGAAGCGCACTGGTGAGCGTGGAAATGTCCATCTTGACGCGCTTCTCCTTGCCTCGGTCAAGAACCCCCGTCAGGTTCACGATACCTGCGCCGACAAGGAGGGCGACGATGGCAAGGACAAGCACCATCTCAATGAGGGTGAAGGCGCGATTGGTCTGTCTTTTGGAGATTTTCATATTTGCGATGTGGCTTTCTACTTGTGTTGGTTCAATGTAAGACAACTTACGATGGAATTCGTTCAGTCTAAGGGCGGATTCGGCGAAGAAACATCCTCCCACTCAGCCTCCTCCCGCGTCCATTCCCGAAATCGTCTGGAAGATGACGGAAATCATCATGTAGGCCATGATCCCCACCATCCCCGCCATGACGAGGACGACCACCGGTTGGATGAGGGCGCTGACCTTCTGGATGCTCTTTTCGAGTTCCTTGTCGTAGCGGGTCGCCGCGCGCTCCAAGCTCTCGCTGATCCGTCCCGTCTGCTCCCCGACGGAGACCATGTCGATGAGAAGAGGCGGAAAAAACGACGAGCGCTTGAGGGCACGGGACAAGGCCCCTCCTTCTCCGACGGTGTCGATAACCCCCTTCAACAGCGTGCGGAGATAGAGGTTCTGTGTCGCGGCGCGGGTTAGTTCCAAACCACGGAGCAGGGTGAGTCCGTTACCGACAAGGTTCCCGAGAGTCTCGAGGAACTGAACATAGAAGCGGGTGCGGAGGATCGAGCCAAACAGAGGGAGATCGAGTTTCGTCTGATCCCACTTCTCGCGGTTCTGTTCCGCCCGGACATATGCGCGGGCCATGAGGAAACCTCCGACACACACCCCGATGATCAGCCACCAGTATCCCTTGAGGATGTCACTGAGGGCGATGACAAACTTTGCGGCACCGGGCATTTTTCCACCCGTGTTATCAAGCAGCATGGTCAGCTTCGGAATCAGGAAAGTAATGAAAAGAATGGCTACTCCGACCCCCGAGGCAAAAAGGAAAGCCGGATAGATGAGGGCGAACATCACCTTGCTCTGCAGTTCCTGCAAAGTGAGGAGGTATTTGGCCTGACGGCGGAGGATGGTCGGCAGTGCCCCGCTGACCTCGCCCGCCTGGGCGAGACTGCAGTAAAGATCTCCGAAACTCGGAGACGCCCGACGCAAGGCGGTGGAGAAGTTCGTCCCGTCGCGCACTTCCTGCCGAAGGATCTTTGTCACGACCTTAATCGAAGAAAGCTCCTCGCGGCTTTCCATGATCCGCAGGGCGGGTTCGAGCTGGAGGCCCGCGCCAAGGAGGTCGCTCAGTTCCTCCGTAAGCATGACGATCTGGTTGCGGGTGAGTTTGACCCCACCCTTCGGGATCTCGATCTTGGCATCCGGTTTCGCTTCCTCCTTTTCGGAAGCGTTGCCCCTCTTGTCGCTCTTCTTGTCCCCCGCCTTGCCCTCGGGCGCGGCGGCCGATTTCACCGACAGGGAAACGGGTTGGAGCCCTTTGCGATCGAGACGTGCGAAAGCTTCGGGACGGTCGTTGGCGGTCAATTCGCCTTCGGCCTTGGTGCCGTCGGTCTTGAGGGCGACATAAGTGAATACCGGCATAATAGGGTGTCTTGTTCGAGGCGCTTCGTCGATCAATCCAACATGGCCTGCAGCTCGCTCGTGGTCGCGCTGACAACTTCCTCGACGGTAGTCTCGCCGCTCAGGCACTTGAGGTAACCGTATTGTCTCATGGGGAGAAACCCGTCCCGCACGGCCTGCGTCATCAACTCGGAGGCGGACTTGCGTTGCACGATGAGTTCCTGCATGGCCGGAGTGACAAGGGCGATCTCGTAGATGGCCATCCGTCCGGAGAACCCCGTGTGGCGGCACTTATCGCAGCCCTTTTCGCTAGCGGCATAAATCTGCCCCTCCGCGTTGCGGGGAAAGCCAATGCCCATCAGATACTCCGGGGCGAAGCTCGTGGGCACCTTGCACGCCGGACAGAGCTTGCGGACGAGACGCTGGGCGAGAAAGGCGCGGACGGCAGCGGAGACAAGGAAGGGCTCGACGCCCATATCGGTCAGTCGGCTGATGCCGCCGATGGAGTCGTTCGTGTGGAGTGTACTGAAGACAAGGTGACCCGTGAGCGAGGCCCGCACGGCGATCTCCGCTGTTTCAAGGTCGCGGATCTCCCCGATCATGACGATGTTCGGGTCGCCCCGGAGAATACTCCGCAGACCGTTCGCGAAAGTGAGATTGATCTCGGACTTCACGGCGATCTGCATAACACCGGTCAGCTTGTTCTCGACCGGATCCTCGATCGTCACGATGCGCGTCTGCGGCTTGTTGAGGTCAGAGAGGAAAGTGTAAAGCGTCGTCGACTTACCGGATCCGGTAGGGCCGGTGATGAGGACGATCCCGTTCGACATCCCAAGGAGTTGATTCACGGTGGATCGCGTCTTCGGGGTGAGCCCGAGGCGGTCGAGAGTGAACTTCTGCTGGTTAAGCAGACGGAGGCTCACGCTTTCGCCTTCCACCGTCGGAATGGTCGCGACACGAACGTCGATTCCCTGCTCGTCCATGGTCAGGTTAATCCGTCCGTCCTGCGGCAAGCGACGCTCGGCGATATCGAGTTTCGCCATGATCTTGAGCCGCGCGATCACCGACGACTGGAGGGCCCGGATATTGTCCGGAACGGCAATATCGGCGAGCAGACCATCGATACGATAACGAATGCGCAGGTCGTCGTGGAGCGGCTCCACATGAATATCGGTCGCGCTCTGATCGAGGGCACCCCGGATAATCTGGTTCACGAACTTGACCACGGAGGCCTCCTCGTCGTCGTCGTCGATGACGTTCGCCTCATCCTTGTCGATATCGAGGGCGTCGAGGTCAAGATCGCGCCCCATGAGAATCTGCTCGAAAGTGTCCGCCCCCACCCCGTAGAGTTCCTGAATGCCGTTGAGGATGCGGGTCCGGGACGCCATGCACCATTCGATGGGACAGGGAATCATCTGGCTGGCAGCCTGGCGCGCGCAAAGATTGAAGGGATCATAGGTCGCAATCCGCAGGCGAATGGCACCCTTCATCCTCTTTGCCTCGTGCTCGTCGTCCGCGGCCCCACCTTCGCTGGAGGTCGTCGGCTGACCCACGTCCTCGCCCCCTTTTCCATCGCCCTCTCCCTCCTCGTCCACACCCGGCCCATCGCCGTGCCACAAGGGGAGAAGCCGATACTTCAACGCCAACTGCGCGGTGCAGATCTTCTTGAGGTTGCGTTTTCCCACCGGAGCGAGTTCTTCCTCCCAGGGCAGACCAATCTCGCCACTGAGTCCCCGCAGGAAGGTTTCCTCGTGCACCTGTTGCGTATTGAGAAGTTCCTCAATCACGGAACGCTGCCGGACCGAGGCCTCCTGCACGGCCTGCTGGCAGACCTCCAGATCTTCGGCCCCACTTTCGCGGGCGAGTTTTAAAAAGATTTCCTTCATGGGAATTGAATGCGAGTCAGGAACCCGGCTTATCGTCCGGGGGGCTCATGCCTACGCTAATCCTTTGTCATTGAAAAGAGAAAAGCGTTCAAAACCCCGACGCTCCGAGAAAGTTTCAAAACTCCGCCTGTCCGTCGTTCCAGCCCCCGCCGTCGCGGCACGTCGCAAGCCCCGTTCCCGAGCCTCCGTGCGCTCGAAGGCCAACACTCCCTCCATCCCCCGCGAGGAATCGCGGAGGCTACGGTTCCGGCAGCTTGAAAAGCTTTCCCGTGAACGGGCATCGAACAATACTTCCCGCCGACTTGCCCCGGACATCCACCAGAAAATTGCCGTAGGGGCTTATCGCGTAGCCGGGCTTCGCATCGGCCCACTTCGCCACCGGCAACGGAGCCCCGTCCGTCGCGGGCTTCGTGTCCATTTTCGGCGATGCCGCAGGCTTGTCTTCCACCGGTTCCTCTGGCATGGGCTCGGGGCCGAACTCCGGCCCTTTGTCCGGATTCACCTGCACTTTCGGTTTGGGAGCGGCAAGCATTGGCCCGCCCCCCAACCCTCGCGCGACCGCCGCAGACGTGCCGGAAGCGGTTGACTCATCCGCCTCCCCTTCGCTTGGCGGGACGAGAAATAGCTTTCCCGAGTAGGGACATCGCACCATGGTTCCAGCTTCCAGCCCTGTGAGGTCGACAATCTTGGCCTTGTCCGCGAAGGGACTATAAACATAGCCGGGTTTCCCTTCGACCCAGACGCCCACCGGCATTTCAGGCTTGTCGCGTTTCACCGAAACAATCGGCTCCACCGCATCGGAGATGCCGGGCGCAACAGCCGATTTCGGCAGTTCGCGCGGTGCGGAATGGCGCACCGAATCCTCTCCAGAAGCGGTGCTTTCCGCAGGGGCGTGCGGTCGAACCACACCCGCTGGCCCCGGTGGCATGGGCTCGAAAGTGACCGGCAAGGCAAGCGCAGGAACAAGAAACCGCTTTCCAGTGTAGGGGCAGAGAGCCAGCTCCCCCGGACAAAACGCGGACACATCCACCAGCGAAGGCGCCGAGACGAAGGGAGAGTCCACGCACTCCGGGCGCGCCCGATTCCGCCGAGCGACAGGCGGCGCTCCCGCGCCCCTTTCACCAGCTGAACCCAGCGCCCTCGACATCCCACCTCCGAGACGAGGCCCCTCCTCATACAGGGCGGCCAGATGCTCCCGGGCAAAGTACCCCACCAACGTTTCCCTTTGTATCCCCCGCAAGACCTCGGTCGGCGGGATCTGGCAGCTCCCGAGAATCACCGGCAGGAGGATTGCCGCAATCAAAACAGGGAGACTTCGAAAGTTGTTGTTATTGCCGTTTTCCATAGAAATTCAATTCATTTCAAGCGCTGATCTTGACGTGTTCATCAAAAATCAATAAAGTTACTGAATTTATGGTTAATTCAATTTTTTTCCTCTATTTTTTGATAATTTTTTCATTAGCTCGCCGCAAATGTAAGAAGTTTTAAAATATCCTTATTGACCGGGAACGGCGCCAGAGAGTATAAAAGGCTCGCTAGGGCGTCGGGGCCACCGCCCTTGGGGACGCGCGAGTCGTGTTCCTTCATCCATCGAATGGCTTCGAATTCAATCCAGTGAGCGCTCCCAATCATTCCAGACAGATCGCACGCGCCATGATCGCCCTTGCGATGGCCTCGGGAAGCGTCGCCTGGCTGGTTGTGGTGACCGTGCCTCTTCTCGAGTCCAGCCCCAGCGTGTCGGCGACCCTGGCACGCCGCGGCCTCGCCACCGGGCCTTCCGCCCCATTTGAGGCCGCTACAAAAGGCGACGCGTTCGCCCTCTCGCTTCTTGCTTCTAAGGGTTACGATCTACAACAAGCAGACCGCGATGGTCGAACCCCCCTCATGCTCGCCTGCGCCGCCGGGCACCTCGAGAGCGTGCGGTTTTTGTTAGCCCACACCCCGGCAACGGAAGCGAAGGACGGGAAGGGACGGGACGCGCTCGCCCATGCCGTGGAAAACAGTCATGCGGAAATCGTCCGCCAACTTCTCGCCCAAGCGAGCAACGAAGGAATAGAGGCGCCCCAGTCCCCCGAACTGCTTCTCGCCGCCGCAGGCAATTCCGATCTTCCGACAACAAGCGCACTATTGGAATCCGGCGCAGCGAGAGGACTGGACGAAGCACTGGCCGTCGCGATGAGGAACCATTGCGAGCCCTTGGCGAGCCTGCTCCTTCAACACGGAGCAAGCCCCGATCTCGCCCTCGGGGATACGCCAGCACTCCTCGTAATGGCGGAAAACGGCGACCAAGGGCTTCTTGAGTTGTTACTCCGCTTCGGGGCTCGCCCAAACGCTCGGGCCGCCAACGGCGAGACCGCGCTCTATCGTGCCGTTCGCGGGGGAGACCGCGATCTTGCAGCCATCCTGCTCGATCATGGCGCGGATCCGAACGGAACCGACCTTTCGACCCGCACGCCACTTCTTGCCGCCATCGCCTCCGGGAACGAGGCGTTGACGGCCCTCCTTCTCGAACGGGGGGCGGATCCTGGATTGAAGTTTTCCAACGGCACCACCCTGCTCGGGCGAGTCCTCAAGGATAAGAACTGGGATGCGGCGCTGGGGCTGATCACGGTCGGCGTCGATCCCGACGCCCCTTGCGAGGGCGAACTTTCCCCAATGGAGATCGCCTTTCGCGATCAGAATAGGGAACTGGCGGCCTTTCTCCTCGCCGGAGGGGCCGTCGCGCACCCGTCCCTGCTTTTCCGGGCCATGGATTCCGGTTCCACCGAACTCGTCACTCTCTTCCTCGACCATGGAGCCCCAATCAACGCGAGAGACGCCCACGGCGATACCTTGCTGGCAAAGGCGTGCCGCGCGGGCGATCTCGACCTCGCGGCCCACCTCGTCTTTCGGGGTGCGAGTACGCGCCTTATCGCTCCCGAAGGCCAGGAGCCGCTCAATATTGCAATCGCCGCCAGACAGCCGAAACTCGTGGAGTTGCTCCTCAATAGCGGGGCCGACCCCAATCGCCCGCTGCGCGAGCCTTTTAGCCAGGAATACCTCGATCTCGCCGCGAGCAAGTCCCTTTCCTTCTACGCGAAGCGGGATACCCGCTTCGCGCCGCTCACGATCGCCGCCGCCGTCGGCGAACCGGACACGATCCGTATTCTTCTCCACCACGGCGCCGACCGCTACCCGACCACCAAAGGCTACCAGCGCTACCCTCTCAGTTTCGCCGCAGAGGTCCAGAATATCGAGGCCCAGCAACTCCTCGTAGGCTACGATCCCCGCGAGGCGGATCACCAGGTCGCGATTATCGTCGATCTCGCCGCGCAGAAGGCCACCCTGTTCACGGACGGCGAGATCTCCCTTACCAGCAGGGTTTCCACCGGCACAGCGAGCAACCCCACGCCCACCGGCAATTTCATCATCACCCACAAACACCGCACCTGGACATCGACCCTCTACCATTCGGAAATGCCCTACTTCATGCGGCTCAGTGGCGCCGCCTTCGGACTCCATGTCGGCTTCGTTCCCAACTACCCGGCCTCACACGGTTGCATCCGCATGCCCGAGGAAGGAGCCATCGCGTTCTGGAAAAACGCTCCCGTCGGCACACCGGTGAGCATTATCGATTCCTCGAAGACCGCCACCGCTTCAAATCCCTAGGCGTTTTCCCCTTGTGACGCGCCGCATTTCCGTGAACATTCGCGGGAACCAACGACCATGCTCCGCGCCGTCTATCCAGGAAGCTTCGATCCGATCACCAATGGCCATCTCGATGTCATCGAGCGGGCTTCCCACATCTTCGAGGAAGTCCTCGTCGCCGTCGCCCAGAACGACCAGAAAAAGCCCCTTTTCTCGGCCGAAAACCGCATCGCCCTCATCGAGACCGTCACCCGGCATAACCCGCGCATCCGCGTGACCAGTTTCGACGGTCTCCTCGTCGACTTCGCTACCAGCGTCTCCGCCGTGGCCCTCGTCCGCGGTCTCCGCGCCGTCTCCGATTTCGAATTCGAATTCCAGATGGCCCTGATGAACCGGAAACTCCAGCCGAAAATCGAAACGATTTTCCTGACTCCCCGCGAGGAATTCTCTTACATCAGCTCCCGCGTTGTAAAGGAAATCGCCCGCCTCGGCGGCGACGTGACCGGTTTTGTTCCGGAGAATGTCGCCTTTGCCCTGGCAGATGCCTATCATCCACAACCACCCTCCCAGCCATGAAACATCTCCGCATCGACCTCCGGGAGATTCCCGATAGCGGCCTGCGCCTAACCGGCACGATTCCCCAGGACATCTTCGACGTGGGCGACGAACATCTTCGGCCCGCCTCCGCGTTGACTTACGACTGCGAACTCTCGATCACCGGCGAGACCCTCCTTGTGATCGGCGACTTCGAAGCTTCCTTCGAACTCGAATGCGCGCGCTGCGGCACTCCGTTCGTCTACCGCCTGCGACTCCACGGGCACACCATCGAGGAAGAGCTGGAAAATACCGCGATCCTCGACTTGACGAACACGCTCCGGGAAGATATTCTTCTCGCCCTTCCCGCCTACCCGCACTGTGACGAGGGCCCGGACGCGCGCCCATGTCCGGCCGCCGAAAGGTTCGACACCTCCGACCACTTTATTCCGATCAGTGCGGAAGGACGGGAAACGCAGAAATCCAATGGAAACGTCTGGGACGCCCTGAACGACCTCAAGAAAGATTCCGAATAGCATCCAAGCCACCGCCAAACCGACGGCGGATCATCCAACTTATCATCCCAACCGCACACCATGGCCGTACCCAAGCGCAGAACGTCGAAATCCAAATCCAAGCTCCGTCGCGCCGCCAACCGCTGGCGCGCTCCCAAGCTCAACAAATGCAACGAGTGCGGCAGCACGACCCCTTCCCACATCGCGTGCCCGTCCTGCGGCCGTTACGGTGACCGCCAAGTGCTCACCATCGACAGCTTCTAGACCCGGGCCGGCCGGCGAAACCAAGACCCAATTTTCGCGACGCCGCCCCTTCCCCGGGCGGCGTTTTGCGTTCCCAGCCTGACAAGCCTGCACCTTGTCGCCAAATTCGCTTGGCATCGACGTGAATCCGCGTTCCTATTGACCGCAGAAATGCCCGCTAATTACCACTCCCCGCCCACGCTTCCCGCGCGGCTCTCCGCATGAAGATCGCCGTTGACGCCATGGGCGGAGACTTCGCTCCGCAGAACGTAATTGGGGGAGTGAAGATGGCACTCGTCGCGTATCCGGCCATCACCCGGCTTTTCCTCGTCGGCGACGAGGCCCGCGTGAAGGCGGAAGTCCAATCCCAACGCCTTCCCTCGGCGAAACTGGAGATCGTCCATGCTCCGGAGGTCGTCGAAATGGGAGAATCCGCCGCCAAGGCCGTGCGCCGAAAGAAGCACTCGTCGATCAATGTCGCCACCGATCTCGTGAAATCCGGCGACGCCGAGGCCGTCGTCAGTGCCGGCCATACAGGAGCCGCCGTCACCGCCGCCACGCTGAAGCTTCGCAATCTCCCGGGCGTCGAACGGGCCGGCATCGCCTCCCCCCTTCCCAACGAGCACGGGGTCTGCAACCTGATCGACGCGGGAGCTAATCTTGACCGCCGCCCGATCCAGCTCCTGCAATACGGCATCATGGGCTCGGTCTATGCCCGCCACGTCGGTGGCGTGAAGAACCCGCGCGTCGGTCTCATGTCGGTCGGCACCGAGGATGACAAGGGCACCGATTTCACCAAGGAGGTCTTCGCCCTCCTCAAGGCCAGCCACCTCAATTTCATTGGCAACATCGAGGGCCACGACCTCTTCGAATCCCCCGTCGATGTCGTCGTCTGTGACGGTTTCGTCGGCAATGTCGTCCTCAAGAGCTGCGAAGCCACCGCCAAGGCCATGTTCAAGTGGTTGAAGCACGAGATCAAGAGCACTCCCATCCGCACCCTCGGTGCCCTTCTCTCGAAGGGTGCCTTCAAAGCCGTCAAGAACCGCAGCAGCTACGAGGCCTACGGCGGCAGCCCGCTTCTCGGCACCAACGGAGTCTGCATCATCGCCCACGGATCCAGCTCCGCGCTTGCGATGAAGAAC
The DNA here is from genome assembly GCA_024641425.1 of Verrucomicrobiales bacterium. Taxonomy (GTDB): domain Bacteria; phylum Verrucomicrobiota; class Verrucomicrobiia; order Verrucomicrobiales; family DEV007; genus JAHEDC01. The sequence goes on from JAHEDC010000038.1 coordinate 20,909, forward strand.
GCCCTCCGCGTCGCCGCCGAATCCATTCAACACCGCGTCAACCCCCACATCGAGGAAGAAATCGCCCGTTCCCTAGCCGCTCCTTGACTCCCTGAATTTCCACCTACAATGCCCGACACTCCCAAAGACGACCTTTGCCACGTCACCATCCTCGGAACCGGCAGCTATCTCCCCGAGAAAGTCCTCACCAATGCCGACCTCGAGAAAATGGTCGAGACTTCCGACGATTGGATCACGAGCCGCACGGGAATCAAGGAACGACGGATCGCCGCCCCCGGCGAAGCGACGAGCGACCTCGGAACCAAAGCCGCGCTCAAGGCGATGGAGGAAGCCGACATCGGCGCGGAGGAAATTGACCTTATCATCTGCGCGACCATTTCACCCGACACCTTCTTCCCCTCGACCGCTTGCTATATCCAGAAAAACCTCGGCGCGAAAAACGCGGTCTGTTTTGATATCTCGGCAGCCTGCGCCGGTTTCCTTTACGCGCTCCAGGTCGCACGTCATTTCCTCAACACCGGCAATCGCAAGACCGCCCTTATCATCGGAGCCGAGAAGCTCAGCGTCATGGTGAATTGGGAGGACCGCAACACATGCGTCCTCTTCGGCGACGGCGCCGGCGCCGCCATCGTCCAGAGCCGCGAGAAGAGCGACCGCAAAATCATCGCCTCGGTCATGGGCAGCGACGGCAACCAGACCGCCATCCTCAGCGTTCCCGGAGGCGGTTCCGCCTGCCCGATCACTCCCGCCAACGCCAACGAAAAATTGAACACGATCTCAATGCAGGGCCGCGAAGTCTTCAAGCATGCGGTCAACGCGATGCGAGACGCGTCCATGCAGGCCCTCGAACGCGCCGGGCTCACCGCGGCCGACGTGGCCATGGTCATCCCCCATCAGGCGAACGCCCGCATCATCGAAGCCATCACCGACCGCCTCGGCATCCCCGCCGAACGCACTTTCGTGAACCTCCACAAATACGGCAATACCTCCGCCGCCGCCGTCGCCATCGCCCTTGACGAAGCGAACAAATCCGGTGCCATCAAGCCCGGCGATATCGTCCTACTGGTCGCTTTCGGTGCGGGACTTACCTGGGCGAGTACCATCATCCGGTGGTAATGGGAAGTCTTCAGTTTTCGGCTTTCAGTTTCCGTCCTGTTGACCATTGACTGCCTCCCTCACTGATACCCACTGCCACCTCGCCAGCCGGCAATTCGCCGAGGACGTCGAAGCGACCATCGCCCGCGCCATCGCGGCTGGCGTTTCCCGTATGGTAACCATCGGTACCGATCTTGAGGATGGCCCGCGTTGCCTCGAGATCGCCGAAGGTCATCCCGGCGTTTTCGCCGCCATCGGCATTCATCCCTGCTCGGTGCACGAGATTACGGAACCCGACTGGCTTGAACGCGTGCGCACCATGGCCGCACGGCCCAAAGTCGCCGCCCTCGGCGAAATCGGCCTCGATTACTTCCATCCCGCGCCCGCAGGCTTCACCGACGCCGAATACCACGCGCGGCAGGCCGCATTCTTCACCTCCCAACTTGACCTTGCCGTCGAACTCGGCCTGAACGTCGTCATTCACCAGCGCGACAAAGGGGCTCGCTGCTGGGCCGAAATCCAGCGCCTCATGAAGCCCTACCACGGTCGCCTGCGTGCCGTCTTCCACTGCTTCACTGCCCCGTGGGAAGCCGCGATACCCATGATCGAGCGAGGACACCTCGTCTCCTTCACCGGCATCGCGACCTTCAAGACCGCGATTGCCATCCACGACTGCGCGACGAAGGCCGCTCCGGGTTCCTTCATGCTCGAAACCGACGCCCCTTATCTCGCACCCGTCCCCCATCGCGGAAAGCGGTGCGAGCCCGCCCACACCCGGCTCACCGCCGAGTGGATCGCCGAGCTTCGCGGTGTTACCGTCGCCCAGCTTGCCGCCGAGACCAACGCCACCGCCGAAACCTTCTTCCGCTTCGCCTAGTCCGCGATACTCGCCCGCTTCATTGGCCATCTCCCCGAAGGATACCTCGCGGCTGTCGCCCTCGAAAACCCGCTCGCGAAGCGCCTCGACGCCGCGACACTGAAGAGGAAAATCCTCCCCGCGACCGCCGTCTTCGCCGCCGGAATCCTCCTTCCCCTCATCCTCCATTCGAGCTTCCTCCTCGAAGTCATCGTCTGCACGATCGCCGTCCACCAGTCCCTCAAGAGGCGGGCCCAAGCGATTTCCCACTAACAAATCCCTCGAACCTGCGCAATAGTCCCCTCGGTGACCGACGCAGCCTTTCTCCAGAACCTCGGACTGATCGTCGTCGCAGCGGCTCTCTTTTCGCTTCTGGGACGCCGGTTCCGGCTACCCACGATTGTCTCGTTCCTCATCGCCGGACTTGCCCTCGGCCCCGCCAGCGGCCTCATCGAGGACTCGGCCGCACTGGACGTCCTTACGGAAACCGGCATCGTCCTTCTTCTCTTCCTCGTCGGCCTCGAACTGACGCTCGCACGCATCCGCGAGGTGGGACGAGTCGCCCTCGTCGCCGGCTCCATCCAGATTGCGGTCACTGCCGCCCTCGGTTTCGCTTTGTCATGGCTCCTTGGCTTCGGCCCCCTTTCCGCCGCCATCCTCGCCGCCGCCCTTACCATCAGCAGCACGGTCGTGGTCGTGAAAATGCTCGTGGAGCGCGACGAATCGTCTTCCGAACACGGCCAGGCCGCCATCGGGATCCTCCTCGTCCAGGATATCTTCGTCATTCTTCTCCTCACCATCCTCACCGGTCTCGGCGGGGGCCAGACCGGCGGTGCCGGCACCATTACCATCGGCTTACTCAAGGCCTTCGGCGGTATGCTCGCGCTCATGGCCGCGATGCTCGCGGCCTCCCACTACGTTCTTCCCCTCCCCTTCGCATGGGCCGGACGTTCGAGGGAGACGATCTTCATCTGGAGCCTTTCCTGGTGCTTCCTCGTCGTTCTGGGCGCGCACGTCCTCCACCTCTCACACGAGATCGGCGCCTTCCTTGCCGGTGTCAGTCTGGCCCAGCTTCCCCATAGCCACGATCTCCAGCGCCGGGTGCGTCCGCTTATGAATTTCTTCGTCGCCGTTTTTTTCGTCACCCTTGGCGTCGGGATGCGGGTCGATCTCCCACCCCCGCTTTGGGCCAAGGCGCTCGCCCTTTCGATCTTCGTCATCGTGGGAAAGTTCCTCGTCATCCTCTGGATCGCGCGAAGGCTCCGTTTCCACGCCCGCCGTGCCTTCCTCACCGCCCTCCTCCTCACCCAGATCAGCGAATTTTCCTTCATTCTCGCCGCCATGGCCGTGAAATCCGGTCTCGACATCGGGAGCGCGGGAGACCTCCTCGGACTCGTGGGCATGATCACCATCACCGCCTCCTCGCTTCTGATCGGCCTCCGCGATCCGTTTTACCGCTTCCTCGTGCAGCGCGGGTTCCTCCGTTCCTTCACTCGGACGGATGACGACGCCTGCGATCCCGCTTCCGAACGAACCGGCCACATCGTCATCATCGGGATGAATACCCTCGGCCGGGAACTAGCCCGACGCCTCACCA
>JAHEDC010000397.1:0-5132 GCA_024641425.1 Verrucomicrobiales bacterium
TCGAAATCCTCACGGGGGAGAATTCCCTTCGCGTTCGCGATAAGGACGACGGCGGAACCCATTCGGGCGAAAGTCTGGGCCATCTCGCATCCGATCGGTCCCGCACCGACGATCGCGAGGCGTTCCGGGAGTTCCGTGAGCGAAAAGAGCGTCTCGTTGGTCAGGTAATCGAGGTTTTCCAAGCCCTCAACCGAAGGCGTGGCCGCGCGGGCTCCGGTGGCGATGACCGCTTTCTTGAACCGCAGGCGCGAGCCCCCGACATCCACCGTCTGACGGCCGGAAAAATGCGCGTCGCCGAGGAAGACGTCAATGCCAAGGGATTGAAAGCGTTTCACCGAATCGTGTTCCGCAATGCCCGCGCGAAGGCGCCGCATACGGTTCATCGCCGCGCCAAAGTCCATCGTTGTTCCCTCCGGCACGCGCACCCCGAATTCCCCCGCTCCCCGCACCGCCGCCGCCCGCCGTGCGGCGGCGATGATTCCCTTCGATGGGACGCAGCCGACATTCAGACAGTCCCCCCCCATGAGCCGCCGTTCGACCAGCGCGACCTTGGCCCCGAGTCCGGCCGCTCCCGCAGCGGCGACAAGGCCCGCCGTGCCAGCACCGATGACGACGAGGTTGTACTTTCCCTCGAACGGCTTGGGGTTCGTGTGGTCGCCGGGATGGACATGGGATTCGAGCGCGCGATTGTGGGCATCACGGGGCTCGAGTTCGGGCAGGCTGCTCATCGCATTTGGGAGGTTCGTTTCGGGCATTCTATTCCGCGGCCTCCGCTACAGCACGGGAGCGAAAAGACGCGCCACCCTCACCATGAGCCGGAACCAGAACGACCGGCCGGAGAATTCGCTTCCCGGAGCGGGAAGGCAGTTCTCGAAGTCCGCGACAAACATTCTCTCCACGTCATCGACCATCGGTCCGCCCGATCCGATGACATTGACCTCGAAGTTCAGGCGAAACGACCGCTGGTCTAAATTCGCCGTGCCGACGCCGGCGAGAAACCGGTCGACGAGAAAAGTCTTCTGGTGGAGGAACCCCTTCGTGTAACGGAGCATCCTGACCCCGGCCTCGTCCATTTCCTCCAGAAAGGAATAGGCTGCAAGCCAGACCAACCAATGGTCGCGTTTGGCCGGAATCATGATCCGAACGTCGACGCCGCGCAGGGCAGCGAACTTCAATGCCGAGAGGATGGCCTCATCGGGGACGAAATAGGGACTCGCGATCCAACAGCGTTCCCGGGCGGAATTGATGAGGGCAATATAAGCCAGCGAACAGATCTCGACCTTCTGCGACGGCCCGCTTGGCAGCACAAGCAATGCCTGGGAGTCGATCGCGTCGAGATCGCTTTCGGGAATCTCCCAATCGAACTCCGGAAGATCGCCCTTCGTCCAATACCAGTCCCCCATGAAAACCATCTGGCAATGCTTGACCGCGGGCCCCTCGATCCGCAGGTGGGTGTCTCGCCACGGTCCGGCCCATTCGCTTTTCCCAAGATACTCGTCGCTGACGTTGTGTCCGCCGACAAAGGCGACGCGCCCGTCGACGATCACGATCTTCCGGTGGTTCCGGAAATTCACCTCGAATCGGCTCGCCCGCCGCGCCTGCGTTCCGAACTCCCCCACCGCCACTCCCCCTTCGACCAGCGTCTCGATGTAGCTATCGGTGAGCCCGGAACTCCCGATCTCGTCATAGAGCACGCGGACGGAAACACCGGCCCTGGCGCGCTCGAGCAACGCGTCGCGGAGGCGGCGCCCGAGCGCGTCGTCCTCGATGGTATAGAACTGCACGAGAATGTAATGACGGGCGACTTCGATCCCCTTGAAGATCGCTTCGAAGGTCTCCTCGCCGTCCACAAGCAATCGCACCTTGTTGCCCGATGTGAACCGGTACGGCGACAGTTTCTCCAGAACCGCCTCCGGCGCTCCCGGATTTTCGTCGAAGCTGACCCGAAAGGGATCGAGCCTTTTCCGGATCTCGATGATCTGATCCTCATGATTGTCCTGGGCCTCACGGATCGCCCGGCGGTAGCTGTCAAAGCGCGTCCTCCCGAAGACGACGTAGAAGGGCAAAGCGAAGAAAGGAAGACTGATCAGGGCGATGCACCACGCGATGGTTCCTCTGTCCGTGCGCACGGACAAAACCGCGTGGATGGCGGCCGCGATTCCGAAGAACTCGAGGATGATGGGAATGATTGCCCAACCCATCGCTTCTCAAGTCGAGGAAGCCGGTTTCGTCTTGCCGCGCCCGCGATCCACGGCATTCGATTCTTTCGCGCGTTCGACCGCAGCCGACGCCTCGGCGAGGAGCGCGACGTCATGGGCCCGCTTCCGCCGGGCGATGAGCCAGACGCTGACATCCCAGATCCAGAGAACCAAAAAATAGCCGATTCCGGCCACCACGGCGCCGAGAAGGATCGCCCCCATCGAGTAGGCGACGATGCTCTCCAGGGTGGACTTGAGATGGGAAGGGGATTCCAAGGTCGGCAGAAAAAGGCGCCCGATCCTAGTCTGGGCCACGAGGAGCGGCACCCAGGTGACCGGGTTCGAAAACCACACGCCGGCCGCAGCGGCGGGAATGTTCACCCGGAGTAACATGGCCAGAATCGTCGCGACAAGCATCTGGATCGGTATCGGAGGGAGCATCGAAACGACCAGCCCGATCGCGAGGCCAATCGCCAACGGCTTCCGGGCGGGACGCCAGAGGTCCTTGTCGAAGACCCTCCTTCCGACCCATGCCCGGAGGCGACTCTTCCGGCGATGCTTCGGATGGCGAAGCAACCGGTAGGTCTTAAGGGAAAATCTCCGGAAGGCCTGTTTCATCAGATGGGATTGGGCCCGCGAAAAAACGAGTCGGTGGGAGACGGGCCTTACCTTAAAGATGCCCCACACTCGCACCTCCCACAAGGCATTTGCCGGAACGAGGAAGAATCCACCGCGCGCGCGGCCGCTTCGGATCCCGAGGCGCCCCGTCGCTTTGCCCGAATGAGGCTGCGGATGCGCGTGATCCGTGCTAGAGAGACATTTCCTACCATCATGCTTTCTGTAAACGGACAAGTCATCGAAGACGCGCTGCTCGACGCCGAGTTCAGCGAGATCAAGGCCTTCTACGAGCGCCAGGGGAATGTCTCGTGCTGTGAGCGCAATGACGAGTTTCAAGGCTACGCGAAGGACAATATCATCTCGCGAGTCCTTCTCACGGCTGACGCGGTGGAGCGGATGCCCGAACCGACGCCGGATGAAATCCGCGAGGCCATCGAGCGGGCAAAAGCCGAGCACGGCGGTGAGGAGGCCTTCTATTCCCATCTTGGCATCGCCCCCGGCGAAGAGGATGTTCTCCTTCCCGAGATCGTGGGAGGCCTCAAACTAGACCGGTTGATCGCCGAGCTTACGGCGGAAGTCCCCGAACCCACGGATGAGGACATCCAAGCCTACCATCAGGCCCACCTCAGCGAATACACGCGCCCGGCGCAGGTCCGGGCCTCCCACATCTTCAAATCCCTTGAAAGGGTGGAACGCCGCGAGGAGATTCTGGATGAACTCAGAGGCGTCCGCCTCGAGGCACTCGGCGGAACCGATTTCCACGAACTCGCTCGCATTCACAGTGACAAGCCGGAGGACGAGGTGGATCTCGGCTTCTTCAAACGGGGTGAGCTGATGGACGAATTCGAGATTATCGTTTTCTCAATGGAGACCGGCGAGATCAGCCCGGTCTTCGCCACCCCCTTCGGCCTTCACATGGCGAAGGTCACCGAGCGCAGGGAGGCCGCTCCCATCCCGCTGGAGGAATGCCGTGAAGCCGTCATCGAAGCGTGGAAACAGGAACAACGTCAGGAACACGTGAAGTCCCATATCGCAGGACTTCGGGAAAAGGCCGTCATCAAGGACGATACCCCCGCGCCCGAAGGGCACTCGCATCTCTGACCTTTTCCTAAGGATCGAAGGCGTCGAGCGGAACAATCGCCATGTAAATGGCCGTTTTTCCCTCGTGACTCGAGTAGTAGGAAACCCAAAGCTTTCCGTCACGGGGCAGAAGCCCGGGGTAGCTGGTGTCCCCCGCGCTCGGCAGGATAACCCGGGGGGTGAATGCGCCGTCGGCTCCAAGCAGACCGAGGCAGGTACGGGGCGGATCCGCAGAGAGCCGGGTGCCGAGAATCCAGTGATCCTTCGCAAGACGCACGAAATCCGGACCTCCCAGCTGGACGGGGATTTCCTTCCAATCCCATTCCGTGTACGGCGGACGGCTCGTCCCGAAGTGCCCGCGACGCTTTCCGTCCTCATTTCGCACCACCAGGCGAAGGGTCGCGTCGGGATCAAATCGCACCGTCGATTCATTCGGTTGTCCCCCAAGTTCGAGGGACTTCACAGGCCCGTAGCCAATCCCATCGCGCGTCTTCACCAAGTGGCAGCCCCACGGGCCGTCGTCGCGCGCCTGATAGACAACGCCATAGCCGACGCCCTCGTGCCAGGTGACACGCCAGAGCCAGTCGCGATCGCTCCGGATGGAATCATCGATTTCCACCGGCACGGACGGGCCGAACGTCCGTTCGTTCGCATCCCAGAACGCCACTCGAGGCAGACGCCGGACAATCTGCTTTCCCTCGTAGTACGAACCGCCCATGAGGAGCATCATCCGACCATCGCCCGCAATCGAGAGCTTGGGATCGCGCAGATCCACCCCATCGACAGCGAGGAGTGCGACCGATTCCCACTTCTCTCCATCGGTGGATGCGATGCATCGGATCTTGCCGTTCTCTCCCGGAACATGGCCGGAACCCTCGCGGAAAACGCAGAAAACCCTATCATCGAAGGCGATGAGGTCGGTGAAGGCATTGTGGGGCGCGCGGTCCCAGATACGCTTCGCCGGATATTCGACCGCCTCCAGGCTCGGGAGGGCGAGGAGAGCGAGGAGAGCGAGAAAACTCGGAAACGGCAGCATGCTATCGAGCATGGCAGGATATCCGCGGAATGTCGATCTCCCGGATCCTCCTGATTTCCCTTGCCGGAGGGCGGCCGGCTCCTGTTATTCTCGAGACGTCATGAATCCCCGCGCACTCCTCGTCCTCGCCTTTCTCCTTTCGTCCCTGCATTCCGCCTCCGCGGAGGAAAAGCCGAACGTCCTCTTTCTCATCGCAGACG
>JAHEDC010000397.1:5142-6253 GCA_024641425.1 Verrucomicrobiales bacterium
TCAATTGTGATCTGGGCGCCTACGGGCATCCGATGGTGAAGTCCCCGAACATCGACCGCCTCGCCGCCCGTGGGCTCCGTTTCGAGCGCGCTTACTGTCAGTACCCGCTGTGTGGCCCAAGTCGGGCCGCGTTCATGTGCGGACTCTATCCCGACCAGACACTCATTCACGGCAACGCAATCCGCATTCGCGAGCATCTCCCCGAGGTGCAGACCCTTTCGCAGTTGTTCCGCAAAAACGGTTACACCGCGGCGAGAGTGGGCAAGATCTATCACTACAACGTGCCCCTCGGCATTGGCACCGACGGACACGATGACCCGGCATCGTGGGATACCGTCTTCAATCCCATCGGACGCGACCGCACGGAACTGGAGAAGGTATTCACCCTCAAGAAGGGCCAGTACGGCGGCACTCTAAGCTGGATGGCGGACGAGGGGACCGACGCCGAGCAAACCGACGGCATCGGGGCTGCGAAAGCGATCGAGCATCTCGAGGACTTCGCCGCTAAGAAGACTCCCTTCTTCCTCGCCGTTGGCTTCTATCGGCCGCATACCCCCTACGTGGCGCCCCAGAAGTATTTTGACCTCTATGATCGGGACAAGATCAATGTCCCGACCGTGCCAAAGGGCTATCTCGATTCACTGCCCGCACCGGCGCGCGCGACGCTCACGAATAAGAGGGAGCAGGTGAATCTCGCCGAGGACCTCGCGAGGCAGGCGATCCAAGGATACTATGCTTCGATTTCTTACATGGATGCCGAACTCGGCCGCGTGCTCGACGCGCTTGACCGCCTGAAACTCGCGGAGAACACGATCATCGTCTTCACCTCCGATCACGGCTACCATATGGGGGAGCATGGGTATTACCAGAAAACGACGCTCTTCGAGAACGCCGCCCGCATCCCGTTGGTCATCGCCGTGCCGGAAATGAAAGCGATGAACCGGACGACGAAGGCCTTTGCCGAGATGATCGACTTCTATCCGACGCTCGCCGCGATCTCCGGTCTGGAGGCACCGGCCAACCTTTCCGGCGTGAGTCTTGCTCCCTTGCTCGAGGACCCTGACGCGGCGCCGCGTCAGGACGCATTGACCCAGTTTGCCGCCGGCTACTC
>JAHEDC010000398.1 GCA_024641425.1 Verrucomicrobiales bacterium
ATGGCGCGGAAGGTTTCTTCGACTATACGATCAGCCTTGATCTCACCGGCCTCGATCCCTCCACCGCCAGCATCTTCGGCCAATGGGCCCTCGACAATGGCGGCGCCGACATCCTCTTGAACGGTGTCTCGACCGGCAATTCGAATGGCAATGGGTTTGGGGGCTTCACCGATTTCTCCATCGCCGCGAATGAAGGCGACACTTTCCTTCAGGGTGTGAACACGCTCACCTTTCGGGTCGAAAATGGCCCCGGCGGAGGCGTTGGCCCGACGGGACTCCGCGTCGAGTTTCTTTCATCAACGGCGGCCATGATTCCCGAACCCACCGCTACCGCGCTCCTTTCGCTGGCCATCCTGCTCGCGACCCGTCGCCGCCATCGCAACGGTTAGGAGGGGCCCACCCTCCTCCGGTCGCAATGCCGTCAAGCGCGCGGCAGGAGGTTTCCCCGCGGGCTTGGCCCCATTGTTCCATTGCGCGAGCGCTTCGTCCTTGTTACAAGATGAGGCATGCACTCATCCCATGCCCCCGGATTCCGCGCGAGTTCCCTCACGAGCGCTTTCCCATTCTCCCTCGCTCTCGCGATGGCACTCCCCCTGGCGCCCGTCGTCACGGCCGACGGCTGGCCCGGCTACCGGGGCCCGACCGGGATGGGAGTGACCACCGAAAAGGGACTCCCCCTCGAATGGGGTGGCGAGAACCACAAGAACATCCTCTGGAAATCGCCCCTGCCTCCGACCGTTCACAAGGGCTACCCGGACCACAACCAGTCCAGCCCGGTGGTCCGCGACGGCAAGGTCTTTGTCACGACCGCCCACTGGTCCGCGCTTGCCGAGAACACCACGCGGGCACCCGAGCACCGTGTCGCGTGTTACGACGCCGCGACGGGAAATCCTCTTTGGGATACGAGGGTGGCCGCCGGACCGTGGCTCCTCGCCGATCTCCGGGGCGGATACGCCGCCTCCACGCCCGCCGTCGCCGGGGAACGCGTTTTCGCCCTCTTCGGCTCCGCGATTCTCCACGCGCTCGACACCGAGGGCAAGCTCCTCTGGTCCTACGCGATCGCCGAGCAGGACAAATTCGACGTCGCGCTTCCCGTAAGCCCCGTCGTCTACAAGGACACCGTCCTGCTGCTCCTCGACCGGAAGACTCCCGCCGCCACCCTCGTCGCGCTCGACGCCGCGACCGGCGAAGTGCGCTGGGAGAAGCACCGCCCCGAGAGCGACTTCGCCCACGTCACGCCCGTGCTCGCGGAAGTCGCGGGAAAGACCCAATTGCTCGTGCCCTCCACCCACACGCTTCAGGGCGTGGATCCGGACAACGGCGACATCCTCTGGTCGTGCGAATGGGGCCAGTCGATCTGGCCGGTTTCCTCACCCGTGATGGCGGAGGGCCTCGTCTACGCCATCGGCGGACGGGGAGGCCATCCCGGGGTCGTCGTCGATCCCACCGGTTCCGGCGACGTGACCGCCACCCATCTCAAATGGCAGATCGGACCGATGTCGGAGGGTCTCTCCTCCCCCGTCGCCTTCGGCGATCTCGTCTTTCGCCTCAATTCCCCCGGCATCCTCCGCTGCACCCGCATCGCCACGGGTGACGAACTCTATAAGGAGCGCCTCGAGGGCGCGGACCCGGCCGTCAGTCCGTTCGTCACCCCCGAGGGCCACCTCTTTTTCGCCTCGGCCGGCAAGAGCGTCGTCCTCCAGGCGGGCCCGGAATTCAAAATCCTCGCCACCTCCGATCTCGGCGATCCCTCGCTCGCCGCCGCCGCAGTGGCCGACGGTCGTATCTTCCTCAAAGGAAAATCCTCCCTCTACGCGATTGGTCCCAAGTAACCTTGCGCGTTCATGAAACGCTCCCCCTTCTCCCCGTTCTCGTTCCCGCATCCGGAGGTCGCCCCCCGCACGGGGGGCGCGGACGGATTCAGGAGAGACAATCGCGGCATTTGATTCCGTAGACTTGAACGGGATTGGCTTTTCCCTTCACGCGCATCGGCGGGAGGCATTCGGTCTCGGGCTTCTGCGAGAGCGCTTCGAAGGTGGTGGCGGAGAGGAGCAACGGGTATCCGGCCTTCTTCGTCAGGGATTCGATGCGTGCGGCCACGTTCACGGTATCGCCGATGGCGGTGAAACTCGTTCGCCCGGTCGCCCCGACGGAGCCAATCACGGCCGGACCGGAATTGATCCCCACGCCGATCTCGAGGGGCTCGATGCCCCGTTCGGCGAGAACGGCGTTCACGCGGGGCAAAGCCGCGATCATCGCACAGCCGGCGGCGGCGGCGGCATCCTCGTGGCCGATACAGCCGGCCTCGATCGCGCCGAAGATGGCCATGAAGCCGTCGCCCGCGAACTGGTTGACGATGCCGCGCCGGGCCTCGACCTCCGGCACCATCACGTCGAAGAAGATGTTCAGCATCGCCACGACCTCGTCCGCGGCGGACGCCGAACAACGTTCCGTGAATCCGCGAATATCGGTGAAGAGGACGCTGATCGAGCGTTCCGCACCCTTCTCCACGTCGCCTTGTTCGAGCAGAATGCGTGCGACCTCAAGCCCCACGTTCCGTCCGAGAATCTCCTCCACCCGCTGCTTCTCGCGCAGGCCCGAAACCATCTCGTTGAACTGCCCGATGAGCAGTCCGAATTCGTCGGTGCGGAGGAGATCGATCCGCGTCTCAAGATCCCCCTCTCCGACCCTTGCCGCGGAATATCGCAGTGCCTCCACCGGCTCGATGACGATGCGCGCGAGGAGCCACACACTAACAAATCCGAACAGGATTCCCACCGTCCCCACGCTGAACGGAAACCAGAGGTCGCGCATCCCCCCACCCCCTCGCGCGGCCGTGACAAAGAGGAGCAAGAGTGAAACGATAGGACAGGCGACCGAGGAAACCGTCCAGATCAGTCCCCGCCGACCCAGTGTAATCCGATAGGCCCCGCACTCGGATTCCGAGCGCGTGTTGGTAAGAAACAGGGGATAAAGCAAACGCTGGGTCAGGATCTCCACGGCGAAGAATCCCTGCGCGGTCGAGATGAGCGCCCCGATGACAATGGAAACCGGGAGATGAAGATTCACCTGGGGATCCAGGGGGTCGGGGGTCGATCGCACCGCCGCGAGAAAGACCGGAATCGAAAGAAGCCAGGGAGCCCCGCTCGCCATGATCGCGATCCACGGCAGGTTGATCATCCGCCGGGTCGCCCGACACCATGCGTCGCCCTTTCTCTCGCCGGTTTTCCAAACCCGGGCGATCGAGAGCGTGATCCCGAGCCAGACCGCCAATGCCAGGGGATAGATGAGCGCGTTATACCAGCGGATCGCCCCCATGAACCGTTCGATCTGCGCCGCCGTCAACAAGGGGCGGATATGCGTCAGATTATACCAGATATTGAAGATGCTCCCGATGATCTGGGCACAGAGCAGGCTCAGCGAGATCCAAAGGATTCGCTTCCCGATGCCCCATTCGGGCGACGGCTTCTGCGATGCGGTGTCCAAGTGAGAAACACTCTGCCACAGCCAATCTGCAATGGTCGAGAATTCTGCCCGCCCCCCATCAAATACATTGCGACGGGATCCTGGCACCCGCTTCCACCGTCCGGCAACGGCTCAACGCCACCAAGCCCTTCACTTCGGGGATCCCCGGCCGGCGTTGGTGGTCCGTGGGATCGATCCAGGCTCCGCGCGCCTTCCTCTTCGCTACGGCGGCAAGGGTTCCCTGAGGGCCTCTCCGATTGGCCTGTTCCAGTTTCGATCGCTTGGGGTGGAAATGTGGCACCGGGCCACGGCGTTCGAGGGGCGCCGCTCCCGGGCCACCGATCCCCCGGGAGACCTTCTCCGCTGCGGCAAGGCCAGCGGGTTGCCAATCCCCCGCCCCCGCGAAATCATCGCCCGGCATTGCTCCGATCCCATTCTATTCCCTGGGGCTGCGCTTGCGTTGACAGGCGAAGGGAAATTCGAATAGACTGAAACCATGATCTGGCAGCTTCCCGCATTTTCATGGTTCGCCGCGATGTCGGCGGCGCTCGCGGCGGAGCCGCCGCAGCCGATCGCTCACTGGAAGCTTGATGACGAGGGGACGATCGCCCGAGATTCCGCGGGCGGTCATCACGGCGAGATTGTCGGCGCCAGGTCAGTTCCGGGCAAACTTGGCAAGGCTCTGGAGTTTGTGCGCAACGAAGGTCACCACGTTGAGATCCCCTACGCGGCGGATTTCGCGCTGTCGACTTTCACCATCTCCGCGTGGATCCATCTCACGCGTGAGCCGACGTTTTCCGGGATTCTCGGGACGCGCCATGGCGGCGAACACACCTTCGACATGAAAGTCAACGCCGCCAAGGTTCACGGTGACATCGGCGACGGCACGCGCTGGATCGAGACGGCCGTCAATTTCTATGAGAAGGACACGGGCACGAACGGCGAGGGCGGCGCCCTGGCGCTCGGTCGCTGGTATCACTTCGTCTTCGTCATCGACGACAAGGAAAAGGAGTGCCGGCTCTCCTTGGATGCCGACTTGAAGAAGCGCATCGCTTTCGAAGGTAAGCCCGTTCTGATGACACCGGCGAACACCCTGCGGATCGGGCACTCCTCGGGAACCGAATTCATGGACGGCAGGATCGACGATGTGAAGATCTGGAATCAAGCGCTGACGGCCGAGCAGATTCGCTCCGAGTGGGAACGTGCTGCGGTGGCCACTGAACCCGCTCCCGGAGCCGCTTCAACCAAACCCTCGCCTTCCCACCCCTGAGCGACCCTCTCCAAACCCACGAACTCCAATGAACAACCGTACCTCCAATGCCAAACTCTGGGGTGTCACCCGGCTCGCGTTCTTGATCAGCACTCTGGTCCCAGGTATCCTTCAGGCGGCGCCCTGGACGCCCATCACCGATTCCTTGCTGGATCGGGCGACCGCAGGGGACGCGAAACCGATTTGGCCGGGTGGATGCTCCGGCGTGGTGGTCAATCGCTTGAATGGTGAGGTCACCGTCAAGGTGGTCGGGCATGGACTTTGGCGCAGCTCCGATCAGGGCGCGAACTGGTTCCGCCTCGATCAGGAGGCGATTTCCGGGCGGGACGAGACGGGGTGGGCGACCAGCGCCGATCAGAATGCACCGGCGCGGCTGGCGAGTTTTTCACTCGACGGAACGGCGGGTTGGACGAGCGACGGGAAGGAATGGAAAAAGTTCACCGACCTCGGTCGGAACTGGGATTACGGATCGGTCGATTGGGGGGCGAAGGATCCGAAGACCATCATCGCGGCAAAACATGAAACCGATCCGCCGGGGGAGGTTTACGTGACCAGCGATGGAGGGGGCACCTGGCAGCAATTATCGATCCATCTCCTGAAAGACCGGGGACAGGTTTCCATGGTTGGGGCGCTGGGCGGCGACGTTCTCATTTATAGCAGGGGCGAAGGCATCCAGCGAAGCACCGACCTCGGAAAGACGTGGACCGAGGTCTCCAAGATGAATCCGCTCACCCGAATCCCGGTTCTCTTCCAAGGAGTGCATTACCTTGGAACCGAGAAAGGACTGTTGGTGAGCAAGGACAAGGGGGCGAGCTGGCAAGTGCAGGGAGCGCCCGTTGATATCTGGCAGGGTCCATTCCTTGGGCGCGATGAGAAGGCGATGGTGGTGATCGGCGGATCCGGAATTCACCAGACAACGGACGCGGGCGCGACCTGGCGCCGGGTCGCCGATCTCAAGCCGAATGAGGAAGGTTTCCAATTCACCCCCGACTGGTTTGGCTGCTATGCATGGGATCCGGTCAACGAGATCGTCTACGCGTCGTCGATGGGAAATCCCGTCTTCAAGCTCTCGCTCGCGAAGTGATTTTCCGCCCTCTGCTTCCCCCTTCGCGCCTCAAGCCGGCGTGTCCGAAACCGCTTTTCGCTTCCGGGAAGAGGGGGAGTCCGGGAAGCCGTCGGTGACGTGACCGTGCACTTCGTCCTCTTGGTATCGGACAGCGGTCGCACCGGCGTCATTGAGCTCCCTCACACTGAGGCGGAAAACTTCCACCCCGCGACCGCCGTCACCGTTGAAGTCCGGATGCGAAGGCGCATGAATGGAGATGATCCCCTCACTCAAGCATTTGACCATCAACCTTTTAGGAAAACACCAGAGGCCTTGAGCGCCCATCAACGGTCACAACGGCGTTCGCGAGATCACGACGGGCCGTGAGCAGGCGCACTTTTTCTGTCGGCGACGGTACAAAACTGGACAAGGGAGACGGTACAAAACTGGACAGCGGT
>JAHEDC010000399.1 GCA_024641425.1 Verrucomicrobiales bacterium
AGATCGAAGACCGGATCGAGAATGAGGAGGAGGAAGTCGGCCACGAGCATGTGATCGATGACCCCCTGCTGTCGGCTGTCATCGAGTTCGTTCAGGGCCTCGCGGAAACTCTCGCCCGCGTAGTCGATGGCCGCGACGCGCATGAGGTGATCGCGGAAGCGGAGATCGAGTTCGACGTCACGCGTCAGAGTCGTCGGCGGCGGCCACTCGCGGGCGCGGAGAGCACGGGCCACGTCGTTGAGGAAGCGCTGAGAAGGCGAGCCGCTCTGCTCTGCCTGATCGGCGCCGACGACGTGCACCGCGGAGTGGCGGTTCGGCTCGCTGAGAATCGCGAGTCCGCCGAGAAAGCACGTTTTTCCCGCCGCCTCCGACCCGAGGATGCAAAGCCGCATGCCAGGAGGAGCCTTCGCGGGCGCGGCCTCCGTGAGCGGAGCGCCCTGAACTTCGGTCTCGTCAGGCAATGCGCTTCAGGCGTGCGGGTTTGTAAAAGAAAAACATCCACGCCGCGAGGAGAGCCAGCACGACCGAGGTGCCAAGATAGACCGCCCGCGCCATCGGCGAGGAAGAAATGCCGAGCATCTCGCGAAGGGCGCTGGCAAGGAATGCACCCGCCGCCTCGGCCGCGCTGCGGGCGAACTGACCGGCGAACGCGCCCATGGCCTCGGCCGCCGCCGGAAGTCCCGGAATCGTCCGCTCCTTCAGCGTGACGTAAAGGCCAACGCCGAGCATCCCCCGGTAGGCCCATTTCCGAAAACGTGCCGGAGTGGACGCCCAGGTCGAGCCGAGACGGCGGGCCGCGTCGCGCACGGTGGCCCCGACTTTCCCGACGGTCACGCGCCCGACCTTCAGCATTGCCTTCGCGCCACCCGCGAGTTCGACCGCCCAAAGTCCACCGCGTCGGACGAAAGCTTTCAGCATCGAATCTCGTGCCACAGCCCGTGTCGCTGCTTTGGCCATCGATTTCGTCGCCGCCCCGCGCGCGCCTTCCCGCACCGTGGCCTTTACGAGGGCGCGGCCGCCCGTCTTCGCCGTTTGCTTGGCCGCGGTCACCGGAGCGGAAGCTCCAAAGGACGCGACAAGCAACACCCCGTCCGCGACATCGACCGCCGCCCAGCCCAGTTCCCCCCAGCTCACGGGCTCACCCTTGAGCCAGTGCCCGATCACGTTCACCGGCGCACCGGCGATCGGGACGGCCTCGATCCAGCCCTGATCCTTTGCCTTGCCCTCGGCGTCAAAATAGCGGTCGAGCCACTTCTTGCTGTCGTCGAGTTTCTCGAACCCCTCATCCTGGAACCGGGCGAGGAAAGGCACCGCGCGGGCGCCGATCTCGGGATCGAGGAGCAGCGCGTGCGCCCGCGGATCGTCCTGATAGCGGTTCAGGATATAAAACCCGAGGTCGCCGAAACGGTCGAGTGCCGTGGCTGCGGGGGCAATCGCATCCTCGTAGGAGGTAAAGAGAAAACCAGCCACGTCATTGCCCGCGAATTTCTTCAGGAGCTTCTCGGAGAGATTCGGCACCGCCGCGTCAAGGCGCAGCACCAGCGGTTCATGGCGCGCGGCCTCCCAGACGAACGGTTTGTTCTTCTTCAGGTGGACGAGTCGGTCCGCCATCGCCGCCGCAGTCCGGGTATCAACCGTCGCGAATTGATCCTGGTTCGCGAAGACGATTTCCAAGGCCTCGCTGACCGGCACCCCCAATCGCGAGGTCTCGCGCAGGACTTCGCCGTAGGCGTCGAAAAGCGGAAGCGCCACCATCCCGAAGCCGTCCTCGACCACGGCCTGCTTCACCATCGGATGAAAGCGTTGGGCCGTGCCGACGAGTTCGGCGAAAAAGACACCGGGCTTGACCTCCACCTCACCGGAAGCGGGAGCCGGTGCCGCCGCCGCGAGCACCTCGCCCAGCCACTCCCGCTCGTCGCGGTAGAATTGCCACAGCGCCTCGTCGTCCTTGAGAGAGGGCCAGAGAAGGAGCGCCACCGGATCATCGCGCACGATCGACCACAATGCCGGGTCGCCCGCCGCCACTTCCAGCTGTGTCAGATAATCGTCCGCGCTCCGACCGCTTTCCTCGAGCATCAGATGTTGCAGCGTGGTGCCATGCGCGTAAAGGATTGCTTCCCGATCCGTCTCGCTCGGCGCCATCCCGACATCGGCAGCGAGGCGCAACAGCCGAAAATAGGCCGGGCCACCCTCGCGGTCGAATCCTTCCGCATAGGAACGCAATGCCGAGTCCTTCCCGTATTCCCGTTCCGCAGCCCGAAGGCTCGCCCCCAATGCCGTGCGGTCGCGGGCGTCCTGCACCGTGGCAAGGAACGCATCCGCCTCCGGATTCAACTTTCGGAGTTCTGTCTCCGCCTCTTCCAGATCACGGTTCGCCGAACGCGCCGGATCGAGGATTTTCAGCATCGTGCTTCCCTGCCAAAGCCACAGAAGCAGCAGAATGGCGGGAATGAGGAATCGCAGTCGTTTTCGCATTTCGAAAGGTCGAGTGCGCTAAACATACGACACACTTTCGAAAAAATCCGGAAATGATGGAAATTCTCGATATGCAACGAGGAACCACCCGACCATTTCTCCAGGGCTTTGGGTAGTCCCCTTGGCTCCGTGGAAGCGAGCCGATTTGCCTCAACGGCGGCGCCGAAGAAGGAAGGCGAGCAAGCCGAGACCGGAAAGCAAGGCGGCACCCGGTTCCGGGACGGCACCGACCAGAATGGGCGCTCCGCTATCCTCGTAAGCCCATGAGTGGACGAGCCCGGGCGTGCTGCCATCATTCTCGAGGGTGACCTGCATCCACCCGTAAAGAGGCGCTCCTCCCCCGTCTGGAATGAGCGAAAAGCCGATATAGCCCGGCTGGCCAGGGACGAAGGGTGGGAAATGGGTCGTGATATCGCCGGAGCTCCCATAGCCCGCCCCGTAGAGACTCGCCGCACTGACCGACGTTCCGAAGGGAAGGTTGGCGGCGGGATCGGTGTTGCCGGTCCCTGTGCGGACAGGCTGCCAACTGGGGGCAGACGCCAGGGAGTCGGCGTCGTTCGAAATCTGACTGCCCCCGAAGAAGAGATTGGCATCTCCTCCGGGTAGCCCATTGAGGTTGTTGCTCGCCACCGAAGTTTCGAGATTGATCGAAACCCCGGCAAAGTTGGAAGGAATGGGGATCCCTCCCGGCGGCGCGATGTAGACGATGGCCGCCGGGGCACTTGCCGCGAAAGTGAAGGCGGCAGCACTAAGGAGGACGAAGCGGTGGCGGATCGGTTGCATAGGGAGAAAGGGAGCGACGGTCAACAGGCGGTCAGGGAGCGATACTGATCACAAGCTGGGCGAACCGGGCCTTGCCTCCACTGATCGGCAGGGTGCCGGGTAATTCGACCTGGAGGGCCTGGATGGGCACGCCGTCATCACCGGTGCCGGTGGCGACCACTGTGGCCATCGAGGCTGGATCGACCTCGAAGAGAGTGAGGTCGCGGCTGAATTCCTCCGTGATCGTGAGCCCAGCGGAGGCATAATCGGTGCGGCGCGTGTACTGGAAGTAGAAGCGACCGGTCATGGGATCCTCCCAAATCTGGGGGCCTCCGAGTTGGGTGATGCTGCCCCCACTGAGGATCAGGGTACCACTATCGCCGCTCCCGTTCGCATCGAAGCCGAGGGCGAAGTTCTCGAGATTCGTTCGTCCGTTCGGGCCAACAGCCGTGTTCTCGCCCGCTCCGGAATTGGCGGGCGTCCCGTAGTTGTCGACCCGCCATTGGCCGATGGTCGTGTAGCTGGAGAAGACGAAGGCGGTATCGTTGCTGTCTCCACCGCCGGCGAGGTAAGTGATGGAACCGTTCAGGCCGAGGTCGGCGGCATCAAGGATGGTTCCTTCCGGAAGTCCGGCGAAGTTGCCCGTTACCACATCGCCCCCGTCGTCGTTGATGATGAAGGGCAGCGTTCCGGGGGTGAGTCCGGGGCCGGGAATGCCGATGAGGTTTCCGGTGATGCTCACCGTTCCATTGACGACCATCTGGTCGTGGCCGGTGCCGGGCGTGTTGCCGTTGAACTCGGCGGCCAAGGTGCCGCCCACATTCAGGCCACCGCAGGTGAAGATGCCGGTTCCGTTGGTGCCAGGGCTGAGAGTGGCTCCGGTGTTCACCGTGACCGCGGAGTCAGTCGAGCCGCTGCCCGCGAGGGTCGCCGTCGTGAAAACCGTGTAGGCTCCCCCTCCGGTGTGGGCCGCATTGTAGAAGGTCGTTCCAGCGCGAAATTCGGTGAACCCCGCGTACGTATTAGTACCGCTGAAGGTGACCTCGCCATCATCGAAGCTCGCCTGAACAGTGACATTGCCGGAACCGGTGATGTTGCCGGTGAAAGTCCAGCTCCTGTTGTCCTTGCCCTCCACGCCTTCCGGAATCATGGCCCCTCCATCGGTGTTGACGTTGCCTGTCGCGAGGATGTCGAGCCCCTCGAGACCGTAGTTGCCAAATCCGCGGTTGGCATTGTCGATCGGGTTGAGATCGCCGGTGAGCGTGAAGTCGTTCGACCCCCCGCAGCGGAATCCGCCGCCGGTGATATCGACATTGTTCGGAATCACGAGTCCGGGCATGCCGGCCTGGAGCTGGGAACCGCGGGAGAGCACGAGGCCGGTTCCGAGGTGGCCGTTATGATTGACGACTACGAAGCCTTGCTTGGCGCCACTGGTGCCATCGAAGCTCGAGGTGGTGCCGTCACCGAGTTCAAAACCGCCGGAGAAGGTATTGGCTGCGGGGCCGTCGAAGACCAGCGTGCCGTCATCCAGAGATTTGACCTGACCTGTGCCGCTAATCACCCCAGTCTGCCCCACGATCGTATCGACTTGAGGAGCGAACTCCAAAACCCCCGGCGCATTGACTTCCACCGGACCATCGCCGGTGAGTTCGCCATTGAGGAAGTTGCCCGAATCATAACCGATACGGAAGGCACCGTCGGTGACGGTCGTGGTGCCGGTGTAAGGATTGGCGGTGCGGAGAATCACCCTTCCGGTGCCAACCTTGCTCAGGTTGCCCGAGCCGGAGATGCCCGATGCGATGACCACGCTCGCCCCGTTGGCCGCGCCGAGCTCCAGGGTGTTGCTCCCGCTGAGGACGATGCTGTTGGTCAGGCCGGTCCCGACGTCGCCAATCCGCACCGGGCCCGCGGTGTCGGTGAGTTGCAGCGTGATCATGTCCGCGAGGGTGATGCTCTCGCTTGTGTAGTCCCCGTCGTTGACGATGACGGTTCCGGACGGGGTAGAATTGCCCAATGCGGTCGCGAGGTCGTTGAAGGCGTTGAAGCCGAAGATCGCCGGGGCGACCGCCGGGCCTCCGTCCGCATCCGCGATCATTCCGCCGGGAACCGACGGGAAACCGTCATCGACGTAGATCGGGTCGGGGGCGTTCGCCGAGACGACGATCGAACCGAGGGTTGGCCCGCCGCCATCCTCGTTGCCGTCGTCGAGGGAGATCAGAATGACGGTAGGATCGGCGGTGCCGACATTGGTGACGAAAGCGGCGGCGGCAAGGGCGGCATTGACGACGCTGGAGGTCCCGGTCACCGACCAGACGCCGGACGCATAGGTCTCACCATTGCCGCTGGCGGCGGTGAGGTCGCCGGCGGTGGCGCTCCACCCCTGAATCGTCAGGGTGGCGGTAACGCTATCGGCGACACCGGCGGTACCTTGGGCGGAACCGCCGGATTCGTTCCAGAAAACGAGACTCGAAACGGAGGCGGGCCCTCCCGCGGGATTCTTGATGACGGCGGGGGAGGCGGTACCGAGAACGCCCGTTCCGGAGTTCGAGCTTCCGGTGCCGGTGCCGGCGCCCCGACCGACATTGAAGGTGTGGTCGCCAAGGAAATTGGTGTTGTCCTGGTTGAAAAGGGAGGTCGTAACTTCGGCGGAGCCATTGACCGAACTCTTGACAACACTGCCCGTGATATCGAAGACGACGGCGATCTGCGCTTCCTCGCCGACGCGGAGCGGCGCGGCGGCAAGCGGAACGACGACCTGGTTGTCGGTCGCCCAATCCGTGTCGACGAAGCCGGGATCACCGCTGTCGGTTGGCTCATTGGCCGCGGTCCCTCCGGCCTTCACCGAGATATGCGGAATGCCGTCGATGAGGCAGACGCAGGAACCATTGCTGGAGCCCCCGATCTCCCAGATGTCAACCACGCCCGTCAGGTCATCGGCCTGCGGAACGTAGGCGATCTCCACCGAGAAGCCCGCCGCCTGGCTGAGACCGGGGAAACCC
>JAHEDC010000400.1 GCA_024641425.1 Verrucomicrobiales bacterium
TCGGTCAACGCCGACCATTCACCGCCGTTCAAAGCCCGGGCCTTCACCGTGACGGAACCTCCAAGACTCAGGGGCTCATTGTAGGCGCTTCCCAAGGCTCCCCCCGTCCACGCCTCGCGACGATCACTTCCATCGAGTGTATAGTAAACAACTCCTTGGTCGCTCGTCATCGTAAGCGGAAAATTCGTCGCGACCGCTCCCCCGTGCTGGTTGAATTCGGGGGCCGCCGTCTGGGGATAGAGGTTGTTCTGCCGAAGGAGACTCACAAGAAAATCCGTCCGGGTCGGGAAGTAGGTCGTGAGGAGGCGGTTCCTCTCCTGCTGCCATTCCGCGTCACGGGTAAAAGGAAGACTCGCCCTCCGGTAGTCGCCCCACCGCGCCGATTCACCGAGGATTGCAGTGTGGATCTCGGTCGCACGGGTCTCCCAAAGGGCTTCCGTTCGAGCCGGGGTGAGGGTTCCGCCGTGAAAACAATGCCTTCGCACATGGTCGGCGTAGCGGAGGCGGAATTCCGGATTCTCGCGCAGTTTGGTATAGACGCGTGCCAGGGTGCTCGGATCGTCGACGTTTACATTCCGTGTCACGTCGATCTCGAACATGCTGGCCTCCATATCCCAGGGCAGGCACAGCCATCGTCCCGTGAAAGCGCCGCGCGTCTTCCGGATTGCCCGCATGTTGTTCGAATTGAAGACCTCCGGACCGTCACGGCTCCCCATATATTGGTGCATGAGCATATAGTCGATGAGATTGTCGACGTCGATATGCGTCTCCATCGCCTCGTAAGCCGCCCGGGTCGTCAATCCGCCGACCGCCAGCGACTGCATCGCGTTCCATGCATCGAAGGTGCCGTCCAGAATCGAAGTCGTCGTCGTGCGGCGGTTGATAACATCGTAATCCTCTTCCGCACCGCCGAAATGGGAAACGCCAAAATAAGTCCGCGGATATTCGACCGGGTTGTAGAGCCCCCAATATAGCCCGTTGATATACAAATGGACGTAAGTTGCCTCCCCCGCGGTATGGCCCATCGATTTCATCAGATCGCGCGCGAAGGAATCACGGATATACTGCGACTGCTCGCGCTCGGTCGTCCCGACGTTGCTGCCGATCTGCGAGTCGCGCGTCCAGCCGTGCGCGTTCTGACCACGTAGGATGAGGCTTTCGAACTGTTCAATGGCGAGTCCGGGGAAGAGCCGGTAGTGGAGCCGCTTGTCTCCGTAATCGCCGCGGAATTCAACGCGGAAACTGTGTTTCGGCTGACCGCTCGCACTCCGGGAACCATTGCCATGGATGCGAATTCCCGCATTGGCTTGGACATTCCTCGACGGATCGTCGGGATGGAGGAATTCCATCGACACCACCCGCTCCCAGGCAATGCCGTCGTTCTGGGGATTCGCGTAGATGCCCCGTGGATTGTTGAAGAACTCGTTCTGGGGCACCACGATCGAAAGCGTCCGGATACTCGTCATCGCCGCCAGCATCTCCCCGGAATAAGCCGGCGAATCGACGACCCGCGCGTCCATCGCGTAGTCCGGCACTCGCGTTCCCCAGGTCGACGGAAAGCCCGGAGGGTTCGCGGGCTGCCGGAGGACATCGGCAAGGAAGAGATAGGTCTGCGTGTCGACGTTCGTGGGAATGAACCCCACCTTGAACGCCGCCGCGCGAAGCACGCTTGTCTTCGTCATCGCCAGCGGCCCGGAGTAAACCGTCCCACTGGCAGCGGTGGGCAGACTCCCATCCAGCGTGTAACGGATCTCCGCGTCCACGGTCGCCGTGGTGATGGCGACCTCGAAGGGCGCGTCGTAGAAGCCCCTTTTGACACTGAATTTCGTGTCGCCCACCTTGCCTTCGAAGCCCGTTCCATTCGCGGTTCCGGGTGTCGGCGGCGAGAGGAAACGCACCGCGCCGCCGCTGTCGACGCCGTAGGAAACATCGGCGATCTGTTCCGGATAGACGGGAGCAAAGGACGAGACAACCGTGGTTCCGTCCGGAGCGACCAGCGCGAGGTAGCCGCCCGAGCGGGCGAGCGCGAAGTTCGCGTGCAATTCCGCCCCGGCGACGGCGCGGTTTTTCCCGGAAGCGAAGACAATCAGATGTCCTCCGCCCGGCAGCATGACTCCGTCCGGGACGCGCCAGCGGGTTGGAAGGGCCGGACTATCGGTCAGGTGGTAGCCGCTCAGATCAAGGGGGAACGCGTTCGGGTTGGCAAGCTCGATCCAGTCCGAGCTTTCGCCATCCTCATCATCAAGACTGTTGCCGTTCGAGGCCAGGAATTCGCTAATCAAAGGATCGTCCACCGGAACATCGACTCCGAGCGTGACCTGCGCGGTCGTCAGTCCGCCATCCCCCGTCGCGGTCAGCGTGTAGGTTGTCGTCGCCAGCGGGGAAACCATCGCGCTTCCCGAGATCGCGACCGCTCCCGGCTGGGGCGCGATGGAAACCGCTGTCGCCCCGCTGGCCGTCCAGGAAAGCATCGACGACTCCCCGGACGCGATGGCGGGCGGTGTGGCGGTAAAGGACGAGACGACCGGCGGCGGAGTACCTCCCAGGCGGGCGATGATCCACTCGTTGATCCCGAAGATCTGGGCGTCGCTCAGGGCCGAAGTGTAAACAGCGACCTCGATCACATCGAGGTCCGCCGTGCTGACACCCCCTCCGACCGCCGTAACGGCGGTCGGCCCACAACGAAGATCACCGAGGAAGAAGCGGCTCGTGCTCGTCGTGAAGGCGGTGCCCCCGTTGGTCAGAACAGCCGATGGCGATCCGGCGGTGTTGAACCACTCGTCGACGCCGCCCGCGTCCATCCTCGCGCTGCGGACAAATAGGTTGCCGACCGGAATGCCGGCGCTGTAACCGGTAATCGCACCATTATCCTTCCTGAGGGACGGATCGCTCGCCAGATTGAAATGGTTTCCCGGATTCGCCTGGAAGGCCGCGACGGAACCGAAACCGACCGGACGGGTCAGGTTGCTTGTGTCCGAACTCCGAAAGACGGCGATGATTGTAAGGTTGGAGAGTCCCGCCGCTCCGTTGAGTCCGGCCGTCCCGAGCAGGTCGTTGGTATCTCCCCGAAAACGCACGCCCGTCAGCGTCGCCCCGGATACAAGCGTTCCTCCAGGCACCGTGGCCAGCGTCGGCGCCGCATAAAAGATCGAGCCCGCCTGTCCGATCATGCCGGCGTTATTCCCCCGCCCACTCGAATCCGACCAGAGTCCGCCCCCGGCGTCGTAATCGGTATCCGGATGGCGCAGCCAGAGCGCGAGGAAATTCGAGACGGACGGATCATCCGGGGCAAGCTCGACCGCGCCACTCCTAGCCACGCCGACCAGAACGACGGCGAGGATCGTGATTCGGCGGCCGCCAAGGAAAGTCATAGCGGTGCGCCGGTCAGTTGCGGCGACGGCGGAAACAAAGCACGGCAGCAGCCAGAGCGCACAAGGCCATGCCCACCGGTTCAGGCACCGGCGTCTGGAGCCATTCATTGATTCCGGCGATCTGGGTGTCGCTGAGCGCCCCATTGTAAACGAGCACCTGGCTGATGGAGAAATCCGAGGGCGCGGTGGCCGTTCCCTGACCCGGTACGGGCGTGATTCCGGCACGGAGGTCCCCGAGATAGAACTCGTCGACCGCCACCGTGAACGCGGTGCCCGCATTCGTAAGCACCGGATTCAGGGTCGTCGTTGTATTGAACCATTCATCGACACCCCCGGCATCCATGCGTGTGATCCGAATGAAAGAGACGTTGACCGGGTGGGCCTCGCTGTAAGCCCCCGCACCAATGTTACCGTTGTCCTTCCGGATCGAGGGATCGCCCCCGAGGTTGAAGACATTGCCCACGAGCGTCTGGGTCGCGGAAATGGACCCGAAGCCGACCGGGCGCGTGAGATTGGTGGTGCCCCCGAATAAAGTGACGTTGTAAACCGAGAAGATCGTCAGTTGGCTCAATCCGCTATTCCCGTTGAGATTCGGCGCCACAAGAAGATCATCGGCGTTTCCAGCGAAATCGACGGCGGAGGAATTCTGGTCGATCGTTGTCGCCATCAAATTCAGTGTCGGCGACCCGTAGGTGACCGGTCCCGCCACATTAACGGTTCCAACGGTGGTGGCGTGGTTTCCTTTGCCGCTGGCATCCGCCCACGTTCCACCGGAGAAGTTGGTGGCCGCGTCCGTCAACCAGAGCTGGAGGCTTCCTCCAATGCTTGGATCATTCGGAGCGAGGGTCGCCCCCCGCACACCGCCAGAGACAGAGAGGAAGCACACGAGGAGAAGGAGATGATGGTATTTCATGCGAGGATCGGATGAGTGATGATTCCCGGGAGGCTCCCTACCGGCGCACGCGGAAGTAGCGCAGGGCGGAAATCGGCGCGGGATTATTGAACTCGAATGTCGTCTCGGTTCCGTTCGAAGCCGCATTGTCGGTGATCTCTCGCCAGTCGGCCAGGTCGTCGCTGTAGTCGACCGCGTAAATCTCGGCGGGCCGCGAGTTCCACGTCAATCTTGTCGTCGTAAAGTCCGCGTTCACCTCCAGGCCGGTAATCTCGAAGCGCGACGCATCCGGCGAAGAGTCCCCGACATGGTTCGTCAGCCACTCGCTCACACCCGCGACCTGCTCGTCGCTAAGCGCTGCATTGTAGACCATGGTTTGGATGACATCGAAATTCGAAGGCGAATTCGTGCTTCCCGAGATTCCGGGCACATTCATTACCCCGGCCCGCAGATCACCGATGAAGAAATCGTCGACGCTCGTAAGATAGCCGGGCCCCGTTGAAAAAACCTTCGAAAGGGTCCCATTGATGTTGAACCAGTCATCGATCGCGGTCGGGGACATTCGGGCGGCACGAAGGAACGTTGTGCTGGAAGGGAAGGGCTCGCTATACAGGCCCGCTCCAAGCTGGCCGTTATCCTTTCGGATCGATGGATCGGAGCCCAAATTGAAATGGTTGCCCGGATTCATTTGCGTGCCCGCGATCGAACCGATCCCCACCGGTCGCGTATTGCTCGTGTTCGCTCCCGCAGGGGTCACATTGTAGACTACGAAGATGGTGAGACTTGCCATAGCCGCATTTCCGTTCACGTCGCCCACCCTCAACAGATCCTCGACGTCCGCGGAAAAGTGGACGGAGGACAATTCGGTGGGAGAAAAACTTCCTCCGCTGGTCGTCGCTAAGGTGGGGGCAAGATAAGTAACCGGCCCCGCCACATTCACGAGTCCCACGGGCACCGCATCCCGCCCGTTTCCGCTCGCATCCGCCCACACTCCCGTCATCGGGTCAAAGGTGTTCGCCGCGTCCCTGAACCACGCGGAGAGATTCGCGGAGATGCTCGCGTCATCGGGAGCCAACTCGACCGCTCTGAGATCCGACACGAGACCGGCGCAGAGATGAAGCGCGAACGGAAAGAGAGCGGAAATCGCCCTTCTGGAAGGGATCGCCTGAAATCGCATCATGAGGGAATGGGGAAACTAGTTGCACGATTCAGAGCGATTCCCTCCTCGCTGGCAAGAAAAAACCGCTGCCCCGTTTGCAACTGAGGCACATAAGAGTCATTCACCGGTGCCCTGGGTGAAGTCGCTTGCGCTGGCCGTAAGGAACTGCTTACTCCCCGGCCAGCATCTCACGCATCCTTGCGAAGTAGCTCAGCGCTACCTCCTCCTCCGCCGGCGCCATGCTGAGGTCCTCATGGGTCACCTCCTCCAGATGCTCGCGGTCGAGTTCCTTGAGGAAGCTGCTGGGCTGGCAGGGCATCTCCTCGCCGTAGCGAATGCGACTGTTGCAGTAGGAAATCGTCAGCCGCTCCTGCGCCCGCGTGATTCCCACATAGAAAAGCCGCCGCTCCTCGTCGCGCGTGCCCTCCTCGATCGAGCGCTTGTGCGGCAACACGCCTTCCTCGATCCCGACGAGATACACCACGGGATACTCCAGCCCCTTCGCCGCATGGAGCGTGATGACGCTGACTCCCTGCTGCTTCTCGAAATCGTCGTCCCCCTCGCGATCCTGCTGAAGGGCCGCGCCATCGAGGAAATCCTGCAGTGTCCGCTTCTTTTCCTTCACCTTCCCGTGGTGGTGGTGCACGGACTCGATGAGATCGCGGATGTTCTGCTCGCGCGAAGCCCCCTCCTCCGCCGTCTTGCACGAGCGCTTGGTAAACTCGATGAACTCGATCTCGTCGATGAGCTTCTGGAAGCGCATCGGATACGGCGCGGACGGCCCACACATCTCATCGCGGTAGCGT
>JAHEDC010000401.1 GCA_024641425.1 Verrucomicrobiales bacterium
CCCGCGCGCCTGCGTGGCCAGAACCTTCCCGTCCCCGTCCAGCAGGAAAACCGCAGGGATACTGCGGATGGCGAATCGCCTGGCAAATTCCGATTCCCAGCCCTTGCCGTCCGTGATCGATAGCCAAGGCACTGCCGTCCTTTCGTTTTCGTGGAATTTCCTCAGCTTCTCCAGGTCGCTGTCGAGGCTGATCCCGATGACATTGAACCCCTTCTCGTGGTAGCGGTCGTAGGCCTGCTTGACGCCGGGAATCTCGGCGACGCAGGGTCCGCACCAGGTCGCCCAGAAGTCGACCAGCACCGTCTTGCCCTTGTAGTCCGAGAGCTTGACGAGTTTGCCGTCATAGGTATTGCCCTCGAATGGAGGGAAGATCTGCCCCTCCCTGATCGGTTGCCCGTCCTGATGTCCTGCGACGTCCGCCACAACCGGGGAAGCCACCACCAGCCAACTTAGCCAAATACTTTTCATTATTAATCGTTTGGGTTTCCGACATGCGCCGGAGAAGGTTGATGCCAGTCGAGAAAAACACGCATCAACCTCGTGGTCAATGGCAAATTCCCTCAGCTCCGCGCATCCGAGTTGCCTCATCAATGGGGACATCGTGGTGCTTGCCCAGACACATGAGCAGGTCCACCCGGAACGAAGACCTCGAAAAGACGCGCTGCCCTTTCCGTCCGCCTTGATGGCAGCATCGGGAGGCCGTTCCGCGGCCTTACCGCACGAACTACCTCCCGGAAGCCTGAGTCGTCAGGACCGCGCCGGGCGATCGGGGGAACTGGCAGACGAATCGATCATTTTCGAAACCACTTCTCCACGAAGTTGGGAACGACGGGAGTGATGTTGAGACCAAACATCCACTCGGGACCAAAGGCGTCATTGCGTTCGACGTAGTAGTTGGCTTCAAGCTCGACCTTGACCGGCATATTGCCGACTTTGAGCGTCTTCGATACCGCCAAGTTGAGGGGAATCGTCCACTGCTCATCCTTCCAGTCGTAGTTGATCAGCGGAGCCGTTCCGACGTTCCAACCCCCGCCGGGAAGAAGCTTGAAGATCGGCTGGATCTGGGTATTGGAATACGGCGTGTCTTCCCAACCCGTGACGTCCCAGAGGTGGCTGGGAAAGATCCCGATAACGCCCCAGTCGTTGAATTTGGCGAGGAGCAATTCGGGCCCGAGACGCAACTGCCCGCTGGCGAGGCTGGCATCGGAGGCCGTGGGGAGCGAACCCACCGTGCCCAGGGCCCACAGGAGTCCGGATTTCTCGGTCACGCCATACCCGACATCGAAGCCGATGTCTCCGATGCCTGACACGTCGTCGAAGGTGCCATCGCCGGAGGAAAAGACGGGTTGATCAAAGAGGAAGGGGATCGCCGGACGCACAAACAGGTTCGCCTTCGCTCCGCTGGCCGTCTCCGGCATCGTAAAGGGGAATACCGGCTGGAACAGCATGGTATAATTGGATTGGTCGTCCGCTCCGAGCAGATCCCCGTCGTAGAAGCGGAACTGATTCTTGAAGGTGAGGCTGGCCAGGGAGTTGTTGGGATTGGCGAGCTCGCGGGCGATCTCTTCCGCCGACTTCCCGGCGTGGGCCGGAGCATCGGCGACAACTGAAAGGAGAGCGGCGTCGGCTCCGGCCGCTGCCGGGACGTCGGCGGCTCCCGTCTCCGCTGGCAGCGAACAGGGTGCGAGGAAGAGCCCCGTGAGGAGCGAGACCGACGCCACCCGTCGGAGAGGCATTCGGGAGTCCCGGAAAGGGACGTTTGAGAATGGGACCCTATCGAAGGCCCTGACCTTTTCGAGATGTTGCTTGTTCATAAGTTTTACTAAGTATTCAGGAAATCCTTATCAAAGACCGAAAGCGAGGCAAGAGAAATTTCGCTTTAATAGAGAGGAGGCAGGCAAAGGAATCGGGCGGCAAGACGAACCTTTATCCGATTCCTGCAAAACCTTCGTTTGGTTCACTCCGCAGGACGTGCGAGCGTCGTCGAGGGCGCTTCGCCGGAAAACGCGCGATCCGTGGCCGCGAAGCGCCTGAGGTAGGTGAATCCCGCCGAAAACGGGCATTGGGAGGCGCTCGCCTTATCCCGTGACGCCTTGCGAAGGAACTCGCGGGCGCGGTTGAGGCGACGGATCTGGAGATACCGCATCGGGCTCATGTCGAGGATTTCCTGGAAGGCATAGGCCAGGCAAAAAAGGAGGCGGCGCCGGAGAGTCGCCGGAGAGCCCGAGACGGGTTCGCCCCGGAATCGCTCCCATGGGTCCACCCGTTCGACCCCGGCCCAATTCGCGAGGTCCTTTAGTAAGGCGGTCCGACCGAAGCGCAAGGTCGCTATCGAAACGTCGGCTCCGTGGCGGGCAAACTCGGAACACTTCCCCCAGAGAAGGGTGGTGGGCCGCAGAATCTCGACTCCATTCCATCGCTCCGTGCCAATGGAGGGGAACGCTGACGGCACGAAACCCGGGAAGGGCCACTCCATGGGCGACGGTCTGGTTCGTTGCCTCCACCTGCAGGATCTGAATTCCGCCCAGGGCGATCCTGGTCATGGAACCCCGGCTCGCGCCGGATCCCACTCGAAGGAACTCGCCTTCGCCCCCGCGCACGATTTCCGGCCGTTGGTCGCACGCGGCATTCTGCAATCGGGAAATGGAACCTGGAACAGACATGCGATCGTTCTTGGCAGGCAATACCGGAAGACCCAGGCCTCAAATCCCGCTGAACCAAGGGACGCAAGGGAAGTCGGGTGAGGGAATCGTAGGATTGCGGACGGACGCTCTGCCTGAATTCATCAATCGGCAGTCGGAGGCTTTCGGATTTCGGTGCCCTCTCGGAAGCCGATGGGTGCTTCGTCTGCGAGGCGGGGCCGTGGTATCGTGCGGTGTGGCACGCCGTTTGAGGTGCGAGCTGGCGCTCGATTCGTCAGGAAGGCAACCGGAGCGGTCGCCCTACAATGCGGGCGCGATCTGAGCGCGGGACCACAGTGGGCGTTCCCATCCCGAACCCACCTTCAGTCCTTGCCCTTCGGCACTCGGCCTCTGCGAACATGCGGAAGGAGCGGGCAAAAAAAATATTGCGTTCTAAGTTCCCTTGCTGAAATTGGCGGAGATCGATTTTCACACCAACTGTTCTCACGATGCGTTCTATTCTTTTTTCTATTCTTGCCACTGGCGCCTTTGTCTCTACCGCGATTGCCGGTGATGATCTCATTCATCTGGATGCGAAGAAGGCCTTTGAGGAACCAGCTCCGGCACCCGATTTCGAGTCCAACATCTGGCTTGACGGGTGGGTTCTTCAGCTCAATGTCGGAATCGAGGAGAGCGCGCTGGGATTGTCGAAGAGCCTTTTCATCGGGTTTGACGACATCATCAGCAATATCGATTGGCTCGTCCCTCTGGGGGCGGATTTCCGCTACAAGCGGTTCGGAATCATGCCGGATCTTGTCGCGATGAAGATTTCGGGGGGAGGAACCACCCCGGGGCCTTTTTTTGACCGGGCGAGCTATAGCATGAAAATGGCATCGCTGAACCTGCCGGTCTATTTCCGACTCATCGACGAGCCAACAACGAAATTGGACGTCCTCGGGGGCGCCCGGCTTCTATGGGTCGATCTCAACATCGGCCTCGATGGCGGGCCGCTGGGTTCGGCTCTCGGGCCGGTGCGGGCGGGGACGGATCTGGAGGTTTGGGACGGCATCGTCGGCCTGCGGCTGGAGCAGGATCTGACCGAGAAGATTTTCTGCTCGTTCTACGGCGACGTGGGCACGGGGGATTCTGACCTGACCTGGCAGATTCTGGCGGGAGTCGGTTACCGGTTCAGCGATGCATTCTCTGCCAATCTCGGCTACCGGTATCTCGATTACGATCTGAGTGGCCAAGATGCCAGCATTGATATGACGGCAAGCGGCATCCAGCTAACCTTGGATTGGCAGTTCTAAGAGCGTCGCCACTCTGGAGTGGCCGGTCGCAATCTGGATAGGAGGGGGCGTTGTGTTCCTTCCCGATCTCTTTTTGGAGTTGTCAATAAACGGACGGTCTCGAATGGCGCCGTCCCAAATGGCTAGGAAAGGGCCCGTTACCAGAGGGGCAATATTGTAGGCCGGGCGCTTCGCCTGGGCGGTGGGGCGGTGGGCTACGCGACACCGCACTCCGGAAGAAGTGCGCGCGGGCGCGCGATTCGGCAGGAGGCAACCGGGGCGGTCGCCCTACAGGGCCTGCGGCCTGCCTTTCTCCGGTTTCCACGACCGAAAACGGTCTCACTATCGGAGGGCGAGCCGAGCGGTCGACCTACGGCTCCGGCGGGTTTATGCCCAGGGGACCTTTCGACCGAGCAGGGCGCCGAGGGCATCGTTCCGCGGATAGAAGGCGGCTTCGAGGTAGTCGCGCACTCCGGCGGGCAGCGGCGTCCGGGGCCGGGGGTTGACCGGTTTGGCGAGATCGGGATCTTCCTTCGCCAGTGCGGGATCGACGCCGAGGAATGCGAAGTGTTCGCGCAGCAGTTCCCGGGGATCGGCGACGATGTCCTCCATGCAGGAGAGGAGGAGGCGCTCGCGGGGGAAATGCGCGAGCCAGGCCTGGAGGCAGGCGAGGTAGTCGCCGCGCCGGTAAACGTTCGGATCGTCGAAGAAGGGGCGGAGGTCGTCGAGGGTCGCCGCTTCCGGTTCCTGGCCCCAGTATTTCGCGAAATCCTTGCGGGCGTGGGACCAGGCGCGTTCCACCGGATCGCGCATGATGAAGAGGAGCCTCAGCTCCGGCCTCCAGCGCCGGATGACGGCGATCCGTTCGTCCGGGAGGACGGCGTAGGCGGGGGTGAATTCGCCGGTGACGGTACCCGCGGCCGTCGGGGCCTCCGCGAAGTGGGCGCCGTAGCGGAGCCGGGCCTCGCGATCGCGCGGAAGGAGCGGCCAGCGGCGGTCTTCGAAATGCCGGTCGAAGAAATGGACTTCCTTCGGTTCCGCCATCCAGATGTGTGGATGGTTGTTCAGGTGCCTGCGCAACCAACTGGTGCCCGAGCGCATGGCTCCGATCCCGAGGAAGTCGGGCAGGCGGTTGTGGAAGAGCTGGCGGAGGAGGGAAGGCACGTGGGGGGATTTTCGGGGGAGAGCGCGCCGAGTCAAGGGGCAAGGCACCGGCCCCACTTGCCTTTTCGCCGCGCCCGTTCCATCCTGTGCGCCCTTTTCATGCCTATGACCGCTCCTTTACCCACCGCCTACCAGAACCTCGTCTCGCTGAGCCGGGAGTTGAATCTCCTCCACGCGACCGGACACTTGCTCTCCTGGGACCAGGAGACTTACATGCCGGGGCGGGGGATCGCCTTCCGGGCGGAGCAGCTCGCCTACATCGGGGGACGGGCCCACCGGCTCTTCACGGCGCGGGAAGTCGGGGACTGGATCGGGGCCTGCGAGGACGCCCTTGGCGGGGACTCGGACGAGGCGGCGAATGTCCGCGAATGGCGCTGGGCCTACGACCGGGAGACGAAGCTGCCGTCGGAATTCGTCGAGGAATTCTCGAAGACGACATCGCTGGCGCTCGAAGCCTGGCAAAAGGCGCGGAAGGCGTCCGATTTCGCGATGTTTCGGCCGCATCTGGAGAAGATCGTGTCGCTGAACCGGCGGAAGGCGGATTATTTCGGCTACGAGACCTGCGCCTACGATGCCCTCATCGATGAATACGAGCGGGGGGCGACGTCGGCGATGCTGCGCGAGACGTTCGCCGCGCTGAAGGCCGAGCTGGCTGAGATCGGGCCCGCGGCGTGGGAGCGGTCGGCGGGGATTCCGGCGGAATTGTTGAAAGGCGCGTATCCGGTCGCGGCCCAGCAGGCGTTCAATCGCGAGGTGGCGGCGGCCTTCGGCTTCGACTTCGAGGCCGGCCGGATCGACACGACGGCGCATCCGTTCTGCTCGGGATTCGGGCCGGGGGACACGCGGCTGACGACGCGCTACGACGAGACGGATTTCCTCAGCTCGCTCTACGGGGTGCTGCACGAATGCGGGCATGGGCTCTACGAGCAGGGGCTTCCGAAGAACGAGAACGGCTTGCCGGTGACGGATGCCAGCTCGCTTGGCATCCATGAAAGCCAGAGCCGGCTGTGGGAGAACCACGTCGGGCGCAGTCCGGCGTTCTGGGAGCATTGGTTCCCGCGCGCGGCCGAGCATTTTCCGGCGCTGCGGAAACTGACGCCCGCCGATTTGGCCCGCGCGGTCTCGCGCTCCGAGCGTTCGTTCATCCGC
>JAHEDC010000039.1 GCA_024641425.1 Verrucomicrobiales bacterium
ATGAGTGCAAACACGCTTCACAAGCACATCCGCTCCGAGGAATTCTATTTTGTGCTGGAAGGCACGGGACGCCTCCGCGTGGGCGACGAGACCCTGACCGTGCCCAAATACGGAGCCGTCCACGTCGGCCCGGAGCTCTTGCGGCAGGTGTTCAATGACACCGACGAGGACGTGCTCTGGCTCATTCTGGGCGCTCCGGAGGAATTGGAATTCCTCCAAGGATCAAAGTCCGCAATGGATCTTTCCCTTATCTACCCAGTCAACCCGAAGCAGTTGCCCGACGAACTCGCGGGCAGGGACTGGCCACCGAAAGCGGATGCCTGGGCACGATGACGGGCCGCAGGGATTCCCGAGAGTGCCTGATTTCAATCCATTCCCTACGATCGCCAACACCACTCCCGCCCAGCCAAGCTGGTTGATCCTTGCCATCATCGGCGCCTTTGTCATCATCTTCCCTCTCTTCTGGTGCTTGATCACGTCGTTACTCGGCAAAGCGGGAGGCCGGGGACGCCTGCCAAGATGCTACGCCTCGGGCGAGAAGCCCGTGACCGGCGAACGCCACAGCGGCCTCTCGGGCATGATCGGCGGAGTGAGTTACAAGAGCGTCCTTACGCTCCATGTCACTGCCGACGGCTTTTTCATTGGCGTGATGGCGCTTTTTCGGGTCGGACATCCCCGATTCTTCATTCCGTGGTCGGAGGTGATCTCACGCAAACCCCTCAAGCGATTCTAGCGGAATTCCGTACTTTTGGCATAGGCCATCCCGAGATCGCCACGATCACCTTGCCCGAGAATATGCTCGCCGCCCACGCGCCGCAGCAAGGCACCGTTTAGGCACGTGCCACGACCAGACTCTGCATCGTCGGTGGCAACGGATGGAGTTCAGCATCGCGGAAACCGGCTTCGGCGAGCATGTCCCGAAGCTGGGCGAAAGTGTAGGCATCGCCTTCCGGGGTGGTGCCAAGCATCACCAAGCTGAAACTGGCGGCAGCCGGAGGGGTGACGCGGTCTTCATTCGGCACGAATTCGACGATGACGGCCTTTCCTCCCGGACGCAGGGCGGCGTGAAGGCGGCGCAGGAATGTGGTACAATCGTCGACCTTGAAATGGTGGAGGAAATTGGGCACCAGCACGGCGTCGTAGTCACCGCCGAGATCCACCGTGAAGGCGTCGCCGGCGATCTTGCTGAAACGGGCCGAGAGCCCGGCGGCGGCAACGTTTTCCTCCGAAACCGCGAGCACCGCTTCCCAGTCGAGAGCGACAAGGTGGGCACGAGGATTCTTCTTGGCGAAGGCGATGCCGAAGATGCCGTGACTCGCGGCAATATCGAGCACGCGGGTGTCGCGCTCAGGATCGAGGGGCACGAGGTCTGCCACTCCCTGGGCAGCCGGCACCATCATCGGCCCCATGGCGCGGGCGAATTCGATCCAGGCCGGATGGTCCGGAGCGGTGGTGCCGTGTTCGGAACTCCGCAAACGCCCGTGGCGTATCGTCTCGGCGAGCTCGGCGAAGCCTTCCGTAAGACCGGGGGCGAGCAGGAATCTGACCGCATCCCCGAAATAGCCCGGGGAGTTCCTGTCCAGAAAGACTGCCGACGAGGGGGTGAGGAAATAGTGCGCACCCTCCTTTTCGAGAAAGCCGAGGATCGTCAGGTTGTCGCAGAGAATTCGAATGCCTCGCTCCGGGCATTGGCAGCGCGCGGCGATCTCGGCCACAGTCGAGCGGGAATTTCCGATGGCCGTGAACAATCCCAACTCCACCGCCGCCTTCAACGCCGCCGTCTTCTGGTAGCCGTTGATGGTTTCGAAGAACAACTGCGGAGAAGGAGGAGAAGCCGGATCGGTCATCAACCAAAAAAGCCTCCATTACGTCGGCACGCAATGACCGAGGCGCGCTTCCGTCCGCGGGAGGACCGGGGCGCCTCACCTGATCCCGATGGCCATCGATTCCGGCCCGACAAGATGCTCGACACGGCAGTCCCTGAAACCGGCTTCGGTCATCCAGCCGACGCAATCCGCGCCGGTGTAATCGAAGCCGCCGGGCGTCTCGATAAGCATGTTCAGGCTCATGAGGAGGCCGAAGGCGTTCTCCGAACGGTCGTCGTCGATGATCGAATCATAGATCACGACCGCGCCGCCAGGCGGCAATGCCGCGTAGGCTTTCCCCAGGAGCATGCGCTTTGTTTCCAGATCCCAGTCATGCAGGATATGGCCGAAGAGGAGAACGTCAGCCTGCGGGAGATCGTCGGCGAAAAAGCTGCCGCCGACGAAGCGGACGCGGTTGGAGAGGCCATGGCCTTCGACATATTCCTCGAAGACAGGCGCGACTTCGGGGAGGTCGAACCCGATGCCTTCGACGTGGGAATGGGCGAGGGCGATCTGGCTGACGAGGTCGCCTTGCGCGGTGCCAATGTCGGCGCAGGTCTTGTAGTCGGCCCACGGGAAAACGCGGGCGATGGTTCTGTTCGCACCCCGGCTCACTCCCGACATCGCACCGAGGAACTCGCGCAGGCGCGCGGGATCGGCATAGAGAGCAGTGAAGGGATCATGGCCGCCCTTCGATTCGTTCTGCGGCTCGCCCGTGCGGACGGCGGTGGTGAGGCTTCCCCAGAAGGGATACAATCGATGGTTGGCCATTTCGAGCATGCCACCGATGTAGGAGGACTTCGCCTTGTCGAGGAAAAGATCACTCTCGGGCGTGTTGCGGTAGGTTCCATCCGCGCGATTGAGGAAGCCAAGAGCCACCAGAGCGTCGAGGAAGTCGCGCGCAGCACGCGGGTGGAGGCCGAGCCGCCCCTGAAGAGTACCGAGATCACCCGGGTGCTTCGCGAGTTCGGTGAAGAGTTCCATTTCGACCGCACTGAGCAATGCTTTCGAGGCCCAGAATGCGAGTCCGGTTTTCAGGATGTGATCGGGGGTGATGTCCATGGAGCGAGCCTATGCGCGTTCCGCAACCACGCAAGCACGATGACTCCCGAGCATTGCGAAATCGCGCTTCCCATTGCATCCTGTGCGCATGCGCTTGCCTCCCTCCATCGCCTTTTCCCTGCGGCTTCTGCTTTTCGGTAGTTTCGGTTCCTCCGCATGGGCAGAAGCGGGAACGCCCACTGGCAATACGAAGGAATTGCTCGTGATCTCGCCAAAGAGCTTCGAGGAGGCGCTTCGCGAATTCCTGACCTGGAAGCAGACGCTTCAACCGACGCGCTGGGTGGCGCTGGAGGAGATTCTTTCGAGTTCACCGGGAGCGGATGATCCGGAAAAACTGAAGCGCTTCCTCTACACCGAATGGCGCGCACACGACATCGGTTACGTCCTGCTTGTCGGCGATGTGGATGCGCTGCCCGTGCGCTACATGGTGCTCGACCGGATGACGGAGGCGGCCTTCGACTACGCCTTCTATCCCAGCGATCTCTATTACGCCGACCTCGCGAAGCCCGATGGCTCTTTCGAGGATTGGAATGCGGAGAAAAAAGGGTTCCACGCCGGCTATATCGGTGAGGTGCGCGGCGAGGCCAACAAGACGGACCCGATCAACTTCGATCAGGTCGACTACACCCCCGAACTGGCGGTCGGACGATGGCCTGCGGGCAACGCGGACGAGGTGAGGCAAATGGCGGCAAAATCGGCGACCTACGAAAAGAAGGTCCTCGCCGACTCCGACCCAAAGCTGCGCCGCGCGGCCTTCCTTTCGGTGGACGGCTGGGTGGATACCCGCGATCTCCTTGGGCGATTGGCCGGAAAACTGGAAGGTGCCTGGCAAATCGAACGGCGCTTCCACGGCACGGACTCTCCCCCGCCCGATGCGGCGCAAGTGCGCGCTCTCCTGAACGAGGGAACCGGGCTGGTCGTGCACACCGGCCATGGACAGCCGGACAGATGGGAGCAGTGTTTCTCCACCGCCGATCTCGAGAAACTGACGCCTACGGAAAGCCTTCCGGTTTTCCTCTCCGCGGGCTGCAGTACGGCGCACTTCGCGCCGCTGCCCCCCTACGAGCCGTATGTGGACATTCATGGCGAATCGCACGCGGGAACCGACCATGGGGAGACGTTTACCGCGCCTCCGCCGCCCCCCGCACCCCTGCAAATCGGCCCTGTGAATCCGACCTGTCTCGGTGAGCAGTTATTGCGAAGCCCCGGCACCGGCGGCGTCGCCTACATTGGCTGCAACACGGGCAGCCAGCCCTTCGGATTGACCCTGGTGGAGGGATTCATCCGCGAACTTTCCACCGGAACGGTGCCGCGATTGGGCGACTGCTGGAACAGTGCCGTCCGCTACTACATAGAGCAGCAGAACCTGCGAAAGCTGACACCCACCGATTCCTGGGTGCCTCCAAGCATCTTCTTCCAGGCGATGAAATTCATGGTCTTCGGCGATCCCAGCCTCCGGATGCCCGCGAACTTTTCGGGATTGCCCGCGGAATAGCATCGGGGCCGCGGTTCATGCCCCCTCTTCAAGGGAATCGCCTGCGCTTGCGGGAAGGGGTTCACCATGTTTCCATAGGGCATGCCTCTTCCCTATCCCACCCACATACCCGGACTCCGCAGTCCTTTCGATCAAGTGCGGGGCATCGTCTATTTCGGTCGCATGCTCGACAAGATCCGGCTCCATGGGGAGGGCAAGCTCCCCGACGGCTGGCAGACGGCACGCGGAACCGCGATGAAGGGAAGCTTCGATTGGCGTTGCTGCCGTTTTCTGCACATCGACTACGAGGCGCTGGAGGCTGAGACGCTGAACGGCGGCAGCGACGAGGCCATCCTCGACTGGGCCTTCGCCAACGGGCGCGAGCCGGACGAGCAGGATATCGAGGTCTGGAACGGGTTTATGACCAAACGCGGGTGGCGTGACGCCGGAACCCAGCGATTGCACGAGCGGCTGGCCGAGATCGGACTTCCCTCCGACACCGTGCAGACAATGTTCGAGTTCATCGACCTCGATGAGGGACGGCTGGAAGTCGAGCCCCACTGAGCGCCGCCCGTTCCTCCCCTTTCCGCGAGATCAGACGGCTCGACACACAGGAAAGAGGTGGGTTAGAGTGGGCCTGATGAAACTCTCCACGATTCTTGTTACCCTGCAGGTGCTGCTTGCGACCACGGGCTTTGCCAAAACCCTCCAGGTCCCCGGGGACCACCCGAGTATCCAGACCGCCATCAACGCCTCCGAGGAGGGCGACCGGATCATGGTGGCACCAGGCACCTACCGGGAGCGTCTGGTGCTGAAGGCAAATCTCTCGCTCATCGGCACGGATGAGAATCCGGAACTCACGGTGATCGACGGAAGCGGAAAGGACGGCGCGCAGCCGGGAGTGATGATGGCGGAAGGCGCCCTTCTGAAGCGGTTCACGGTCACCGGCGTGGGAGACTACGACGAGGCGCTTTGGAAAACCCATTGGGAGGAACGGGGAGAGAATCAGAAGCACGGGGACATCGGTGTCTTCGGAGTGCCCGCCATCGCGGCGGACGGAGTTTCCTGCCGTATCGAAGGTTGTATTGTCCGCCACAACGGACATACCGGTATCGCATTGCGCGGACGAAACGGCATGTCCGTAGACCCGGTCGTCATCGGCAACCGCTGCTTTCGCAACATGGGCGGCGGCATTGGCATTATGGACGGAGCGGCCGGGATCGTGAAGGGCAACACCTGTTATGAGAACTTCCTCGCCGGGATCGGACATAGCGGCAACGCCGCCCCACTGGTCATCGAGAACGACTGCCACGACAATGTCCGCGCGGGCATCGGCGTGAGCGAGGGTGCCTGTCCCGTTGTGCGTGGCAACCGCTGTCATGCGAACCGCCGCGCCGGGATCGGGATCCGCTCCGGCGCGACCACCCGCCCGGTGGTCGAGGACAACGAGTGTAACGAGAATGGAATGGCGGGCATCGGGGTCGAGGACGGCGCGGAGCCGATCCTCCGGAACAACCACTGCGAGGAGAATGCGCTGGCCGGCATTGGGGCCCAAGGCGGTGCCAAGCCACTTCTCGTCGCCAACACCTGCCGAAGGAACGCGGCCAGCGGGATCGGGCTGCGTGCGGGTTGCGAGGCCATCCTCTGGCGAAACGTGTGCGACGCCAATGCCCTCGTGGCCCTCGGCCTTCCGGAAAAGGCGCGCGCGATTCTCGTCGAGAACACGTTCCTCCGGGAGGGCGGGATGCCTCCCCTCGTCGCCATCAAGGGTGGATCCGAAGCCATTTTCCATGGAAACCAGCTCACCGGGGGCGGCGTGGCGGCAGTCCTCGTCGAGGGGCGGGCCGTTTTTGTCGGCAATGCATTTCAGGGCATGACCGGAAAGTCCGGCAACGGAATCTGGCTGTGGAAGGGCAGCAGCGCCTTCGGCGCCGAAAACACGTTCGAAGGATTCAAATCACCTCTAACAGTCGCCGACGACGCCCGTTGGCTCGGCGAAAAACCCTGAGTCACTCTCGCGTCGGCTCCAGCTCACTGAAGACGATGATCGATGGATTGCCCACCGGGGTATAATGTCCGGTGAAAGCGAGTGCGCCCGTGGTGGAGTCCACCCGGAAGACGGCGATGTTGTCCCCGCGCTGATTGCAGGAATAGAGGAATCGGCCGCTGGGATCGAAATTGAAGCTGCGCGGATAGTTCCCGCGCGTCCATTCCTCCCCGACGAAGGTCAATTCGCCGCTTTCTCCAACCGAAAAGATCCCGATGCTGTCGTGGAGACGGTTGCCCGCATAAACGAAACGACCGTCGGCGGAAACCATGATCTCCGAGCAGAAATTGCTTCCGGCAAAGCCGGGCGGCAGGCTCGAGATCGTCTGCCGCGGCGCGAGACGACCGTGGTCCGCGTCATAATCGAAGAGCACGATGTTCGACCCTTCCTCCTGGAGGGAATAGA
The DNA here is from genome assembly GCA_024641425.1 of Verrucomicrobiales bacterium. Classification (GTDB taxonomy): domain Bacteria; phylum Verrucomicrobiota; class Verrucomicrobiia; order Verrucomicrobiales; family DEV007; genus JAHEDC01. The sequence goes on from JAHEDC010000039.1 coordinate 6,854, forward strand.
ACCAGCGCCCGTTCGGGTGAAAGGCAAAATGCCGCGGCCCATCGCCTGACGGAAGTGCGACCGACGGCGGATCATTCGGAGTGAGCACCCCCTTTTCCTGGTCGAAATTCCAGACAAAGATCCGATCGAGCCCAAGGTCAACATGAAGGACGAAGCGGCCGGCTGGATCCGCCTCGATCATGTGCGCGTGCGCCTGGTCGTGCCCGCTGATGGCGAAACTGCCCGGAGGCGCGTTCGTGGCCCGGGTCGGGCCGACGGCTCCCTCGTCCTGCTTCATGTCCGTCGCCTCGCCGAGGCTCCCGTCAGGCCGGATCGGAAGGACGGCCACGGAACCGCCGAAGTAGTTGGCCACCAGCACGAAGCGCCCGGAAGGATGGACGCTCAGATGGGCCGGGCCCTTGCCCCCTGAGCTCACCGTATTCAGCAACCTCAACTGTCCGTTCCCCGGATCCACCACGAAGGCGCTGACCGATCCCGCCTCCTCGGCCCCAATCCGTTCGGTTTCATTCGCGGAGTAAAGGTGGGTCCTCGCCGCATCGAAGACAAGGGCGCTCGGACTGGTTCCCATTTCATAGACACCGGCCGGCGTCATCACTCCATTGGCGCGATCCACCGTGTAAAGATGGATGCCACGCCCGTTGCCGGGAGGCAGATCAACCTGCGTCTTCCGGACGTTCTGAAGCGGTGAGGTGTAGGTCCCCACATAGGCCATAAGCGGGGCCTCCGCTCCGAGCATCGGAACGAGCAGCGACCAGAGGAAGGTGGCGAGGAAGATTTTCCGAAGCGAACGACAATTGCGGGTGGCAGGATGCATCGGGGAAGACTGCCTGTTTCCACCCGACAACGCGAGCCTAATCACCGGCACTGAAACTACCTCCGGGCAATGGCCGAAAGGTACCCCGACGCGCGGAACGCACACGCGGCGGCCCACGGGATGTTGCCACCACCGGAGAGGGGAGAAAAAAGGGATTCCCATTCGCCGCCCCGTGCATAAGGTAGGCGCGTGAGTTATCAGGTCTTCGCCCGCAAATACCGTCCCCGAACCTTCGCCGATGTTCTCGGCCAGGATCACGTTGTCCAGACACTCCGCAATGCCATTGAGCAGCAGCGGCTTGCACACGCCTATCTTTTCGTCGGCCCCCGGGGCACCGGGAAGACCTCGACGGCCCGCATTCTCGCCAAGGCCCTCAACTGCACGGGCGGACCGAAGATCGATTTCGATCCCGACGAGGATGTCTGCGTCGAGATTGCGGAAGGAAGGAGCCTGGATGTGCTTGAGATCGACGGAGCCAGCAACAACGGAGTCGAACAGGTTCGCGACCTCCGGGAAACCGTCAAATACGCTCCGACGCGCGGCCACTTCAAGATCTATTACATCGACGAGGTGCACATGCTTTCGAACGCGGCCTTCAACGCCCTGCTCAAGACGCTGGAGGAGCCGCCGGCGCATGTGAAATTCATCTTCGCCACCACTGAACCGACGAAGATCCTCCCGACGATCATCAGCCGCTGCCAGCGCTTCGACCTGCGTCGCATTCCGACCAAGATCATCTCCGACCATCTCCTCCACATCGCCGACATCGAGGGAATCCAGCTCGACGCCATGGCCGCCCACGCCATCGCCAAGGGCTCCGAAGGCGGAATGCGGGACGCGCAATCGATGCTCGACCAGCTCGTCGCCTTCTGCGGCGAGCATATCCGGGAGGCTGACGTGCTCGATATTTTCGGCTTCACCGCCCACGAGACGGTTTCCAAACTCGCCGGTTCGATCCTTCAACGGGACACCGTCGCCGCGCTGGAAGCCGTCTACGCGCAGTCGGAAAGCGGCAAGGACCTGACGAAATTCCTCCAGGATCTCATCGGCCACCTTCGCACTCTCCTCGTCTGCACCGTCGATCCCGCGAACGCCACGGCCGACCTCGCTCCCGAAATCGCCGAAAGCTACCTCGCACAGAGCCGCCAGACCACGGTCGAGAAGCTGCTCGCTCTTATCGATTACCTTGCCGTCGTCGACGGCCGCATGAAGTGGGCTCCGAACAAACGGCTCCACTTCGAAATCGCCGTCATCAAGGCGGTGCAGGAAATCGAATCGACCAGCCTGAGTGACGTGCTCGATATCCTCAATGGAGCCCTCGAAGGACAGAGCGTCGCTCCGCTTCCGACAGCCCGGTCGGTTCCTCCCTCGGAACCGCGCGCGCCAGCCTCCCGTCCGGCACCGGCTCCGGTCGTCGCTCCTCCCTCGCGTTCTGCCCGAGCGCTTTCCGCCCCCCCTGCTCCGAATGCGGAGGATGTGCCCCCGACTCCAAAGCCAGCGCCCGCCGCCGATCCGGAACCTTCCCCGCCTTCCCTCTCGAGCATCGATGGTGCCGCCGTCTGGACGAGCGTGGTCGAGCAGCTCCAGCACGACAAGCCGATCGCCGCCGCCTACGCCCTGAAGGCCCAGTATGTTTCCCTCACAGACCGCCACCTCGTGATCGGTGTTCCAAAGGAAGAGGATCATGCCCGGAACGCCTTACTCCGCGACAATGTCCGCACGCCCATCGAGCAGCTCATCGCCAGGGCTGCCGGACGTCCGGTCGAATTGAAGGTCGAACTCCGCTCCGACTTCACGCCCGTCGAACTCCCCATCGAGGACGACGAAATGCTGCCCGCCGACGATTCCTTTGCCGCAGGGGAAGAAAGCGCGATGGGCAGAACGGCGGAGGACTATGGCGAACCCGACTTCGCCCCCGCTCGGTCCCGCCCATCGATTCCTTCCCCGGTTGAGCCTCCCACCGAACCGGCGGCACCGGCCGAGGACTTCTACAATGATCCCCTGATCAAAGACGCGTTGCGCATCTTTGAAGCGGAAATAAAGTAACGGCCATGAATATCGCGAAAATGATGAAACAGGCGCAGCAGATGCAGGCGAAGATGCAAAGCGCCCAGGCCGAACTCGCCGAACAGGAAGTCGAAGCCAGCGTCGGCGGAGGTAAAGTCACCGTGAAGGCGAACTGCGCCGGTGACGTGCTCGCCATCAAGATTGCCCCTGAAGTCGTCGATCCCGAGGATATCGAAATACTCGAGGATCTGGTCCTCAGCGGCGTGCGGCAGGCCATTGAGAAGGGCAAGGCCCAAGCCGCCGAGGAGATGTCAAAGCTGACAGGCGGGATGGGACTTCCTCCCGGCCTTTTATAGCCACTCCGTGTCCCACACCCCTGTATTCCCGGTGGCCGTCTCGTGACCGCGACCTCGCGCGCGAAACCCTCTCCTGCGGCGCGCACCCTCGCGCGAGGGGTCTTTCTTCTCGCTTTCTGGCTCTGCCTCCCTCTTTCGTGGCTCTGGAGCTACTTGGCGCTGCTTTACTTCGCGGTCTGGCCGCCTTTCTGGCGGCGACTCGCCGCCGGACTCTGGCTCGCCGCCACCCTTGCCATTCTTGCTTTTACTCTCGAAACCGCCCACAAGGCGGGCCTTCTCCTCGCGGGCATCATCGGCATTCGGCTTCTCTGGAACCTGAACCGTCCCCACGCTAACCGGGACTGGGTGGACGAGCAGGCCCGGTTGCCGTGTATCCGGTTCTCGCCCGATGGCGAGCAGGTCGAGATCGCGAATATCAGGGACGCCCGTCCACGTCCCGACGGAACGCTCGTTGTCAGGTGGAATCCCGCGACCATCCCCCTTGCGGATATCCGGACCGTCGATTACGTCCTGGTTCCGTTCGCTGCCTGGCGGGGCATCGCCCACGTCTTCCTCACTTTCGGCCTTGCCGACGGACGCCATCTTGCGGTCTCGGTCGAAGCCAGACGAGAAAAATCGGAATACTACTCCCCTTTGCGCGGCATGTTCCGGAACTACGAGGTCTGCCACATCATCGGCGAGGAACGCGATCTTCTCGGTTCTCGGGCGAACCTCAAGAAGGATCCGGTCTACCTCTTCCCCTTGCGCGCCACTCCGGAGGTCGCCCGCTTGCTCTTCGAGAGCATCCTGCGGGAGGCCTCCCGGCTGGCCGCTCACCCGGAATTCTACAACACCTTCACCAATACCTGCACGCGCGCCGTCGCCATTCCCGCCAACACGCTTCGCGAGAAGCCGATCCATCTCTTCGACCCCCGGATCATCTTTCCAGGCTACTCCGATGTCCTCCTCCACAGGCTTTCCCTCATCGAAACGGAAACCTCCCTTGAGGAAACGCGGAGGCACGCCTTGATCAACGAGCACGCCGCATGGCACGACGATCCGATGGAATGGTCCCGCCAGATTCGCGCCGCCCGACCCCGGCGGGAACCATAACGTCACTTGCGGGAGATCGCTCTCCGTCGATATTCCCCCCCTCGAACTTGATGGAATCCACGGACGCACAGGAATCGACACCCGAGGCGGGGCAGGCTACCGCCTCGGCGGGCCCGTCCCGCCTCGCAAACCAACGCCCGCGGGGATGGCGTACCTGGGGTGCCTACGGGCTCCTCGCCGCATCGCTCCTCCTCCATTTCGGAATTGTCCTCTGCATTACCAAGCAATGGGACAGCGTGACCGCAGCCACCATCTTCCCGATTTGGATCTGGGCGATCGGAGGCGGCGCCCTCGCTGTCGTCTCCCGGGCCTTCCGCAGAACCGGGCTCGTCATCGCCGTCTGCCTCATTTGGATTGTCACCGCCGTCGTCATGGCGGACGAGACAACAAGCCTGCGCCGGATCCTGCAGCCCGAGTTGGCCGAGGCGCATCCGCCTCGCTTCCACGGAAAAACCGTCTACCGCATCGCGACCATCAACTGCTCGAAGCGGAACGTCGCCGCCATGCGGGAGGTTGCGCGTTTCAATCCCGACATCATTCTTCTCCAGGAAGTGCCGTTCCCAACCGACATCAAGTCCCTTACCCAGGAATTGTTCGGTATGCAGGGCCAGTTTCTCACCAACGGCTATTGCGCGGTGATCGCCAAGGGCACTCTTCAGCGTGTCCGCAGTTCCATCGCGCCCGCACCCCCTTACGAGCAGATCGTCCTCACCCTCGATGACGGGCGCCAAATCGAGATATTCAGCGCCCATCTCGCCCAGGCGGTAACCCGATGGGACCTGTGGAATCCCGAGTGTTGGCGCGCCCACCGGGCCAACCGCCAGCAACGACGTTCCCAACTCGTCCATATTCTCAACCAGCAGGCCGCTGTTTCCATTACCCCCAGGCGCCCCTGCATCATAGGCGGAGACTTCAACGCTCCCGCCGCCGACATCACGTTCGACCACCTGCGGCGCGGATTTCGCGATACCTTCAGGACCGCGGGCCGCGGGTGGGGCAACACCTTCCACAACCGTTTCCCTGCGCTCCGCATCGATCAGATCTGGGCCACCCCGGAGATCATCCCCCTCAATGCCCGCGTCGTTCCAACCCAAAACTCCGACCACCGGATGCTCGTCGTCGATTTCATCCTCAACGGGTAAGGTTGCCCCCCCGTGAAGCACGGATTTGCCATCCGTGTCCGTGGGGAGTTGCCCTCCGCACGCTACACATGAACCGGGGGGCAAAGATGCCCCCACGACGAGCGGGCCGCGCCGGAAGAACCTAAACTAGCCCCACCAGAATCGCCTTCTGCGCGTGGAGACGGTTCTCCGCTTCCTGGAAGATGGTATCGGCGTGCGCCTCGAGGACTTCCTCGGTGATTTCCTTCCCCCGGTAGGCGGGCAGGCAATGGAGGACGATGGCCCCCGGCGCGGCGGCGGCGAGGAGGGCGTCGTTGATCTGGTAGCCTCCGAGCGCTTCGACCCGCTCCGCCGCCTCCTCTTCCTTGCCCATGCTGATCCAGACGTCGGTGTAAAGCACGTCGGCCCCGGCGGCGGCCTTCAGGACATCGGTCTCGAAGGTGATGTTCGGCGCCTTCAATTGATCGCGGAATGCCCGCGGCGGCTGGTAGGCCTCGGGAGCGGCAATGACGAGGTCGAAGCCAAGCCGGGCCGCCGCCCACATCCAGGAGCGCGGCACGTTGCAATCGCCGTCGCCGACATAGCAGATCTTCTTTCCCGCCCAGCCTCCCCGTTTCTCCTTGATCGTGAGAAGATCGGCGATGATCTGGCAGGGATGTTCCTCGTCGGTGAGGGCATTGACGGTCGGGATGCCGCTGAACGCGGCGAATTCCTCGACGTAGGATTGCGGCCCGGTGCGGATGATCGCGCCGTGCACCATCCTGCCCATCACCCGCGCGGTGTCCTTGATCGGCTCGCCGCGGCCGAGCTGCATGTCCCGGTTCGAGAGGAACATGACATTCCCACCCAGTTCGCGCACCCCGACCTCGAAACTGACGCGTGTTCGCGTCGAGGACTTGGTGAAGATCATGGCCCAAGTCTGTCCGGCGAGCGGCCGCGCGGCGTGTTGACCCCGCTCGGCCTTGAGTTTCTCGGCCTTGGCGACGAGCGCTTCGATGTCGGCTGCGGTGAGCGCTTCGATGGAAAGAAAATGTTTCATGGGATCGGGGGAAGGGAGTCCAGAAGGTGATCGAGCACCCGGCGGAAAACGGCAAGCGCCTGCTCCGCGTCCTTGCGGGTAACGACGAGGGGCGGAAGAAACCGCACGACGGCGGCTCCGGCGGGCACCGTGAGAAGCCCTTCATCCATCAGCAGCGAGACGACGAAGATCGAGGCCGGTTTTCCGGCGTCCCCACAGGCAGGCAGGGCAGTGATGCGTTCGGCATCGAGTTCGAAGCCGAGCATGAGGCCTCGTCCACGCACGGCACGGACGAGCGGGTGGTTCCAGGAGGTCACGGCATGCGTGAGGTGCGCGCCGATCGTCACGGCATTGGCGCACAGCTCGGCGTTCGCGATTTCCTCGAGTACCGCCTTGCCGACCGCGCTGGCGAGTGGCGAGCCGCCGTAGGTCGTGCCATGGGAACCGGGACCAAGGAGATCACTCAGGAGCGCCGCGTCGTGAGCCCCCATCGGGCGCGAGCGCACCCAGACGGAGCCGAGCGGAAACCCGCCCCCGATGCCCTTCGCCCAACTGATTCCGTCGGGCACGATGTCCTCGACGCCCCCGATGGTCTTCCAACCGCACCAGTGGCCGCAGCGACCGAGGCCGCATTGGATCTCATCGAAAAGGAGAAGCATGTCCCGCTCGCGACACAGCTCGGCGGCGGCGCGCACGAATTCGGGCCTCGCCACATTGATGCCTCCCTCGCCCTGCACGGGCTCGAGAAGGACGGCGATCGTCTTCGGCCCGACCGCCGCGCGAAGGGCCTCGACATCGTTGAAGGGCAGGTAGCGGAAGCCCTCGACGAGGGGCTCGAAGCCGGCGTGAATCTTCGGTTGCGCCGTGGCCGACAAGGTAGCGAGCGTTCGACCGTGGAAGGAATTCGTGAAGGTCAGGATCTCGCCGCGGGCCGCACCATCAGGGGCTGGGCGTGAGTGTCCGTATTTGCGCGCCAGTTTGATGAGCGTCTCGTTGGCCTCCGCGCCGCTGTTGCAGAAGAAGCATTTTCCGTCCTCGCCGACAATGGTCTCCACGAGCATCTGGGCCAGTTCCGCCTGGGGGCGAATCCGGTAGAGATTCGAGCAATGGATGAGGGTTTCCGCCTGCTCCCGGATGGCCTTGACCATCGCCGGATGGCAATGCCCGAGGGTGTCGACGGCGACCCCCGCCCCGAAATCGAGGTATTCCTTCCCCTCCTCGTCCCATAGGCGCAAACCCTTGGCGCGCACCGGCGCGACCGGAAAACGACCGTAGTTTGGCACGATGTAGCGGGAAAACAGGTCTGCGGTGTTCATGGCGTGATTTCGGTTCCAATCCCGACATTGGTGAAGACCTCGAGCAGGAGCGAGTGGGGGATGCGGCCGTCGATGAGGTGGACCTTTCCCACTCCGGCCTCAAGCGCGTCCGCCGCCGAACGCACCTTCGGGATCATACCGCCCGCAATGACACCCTCCGAGATCAATCCGTCGATATCACTTCGGGCGATGCTGTGGATCAGGCTACCGGAATCGTTCCGGTCGCGCAGGACGCCCAGGACATCGCTGAGGTAGACGAGTTTCGCGGCCTTCAGTTTCGCCGCCAGGGCGCTCGCCGCGAGGTCGGCGTTCACATTCAACGGGTAGCCGGTTCCCCGCTCGGAGGCGAGGGGAGTTACGATGGGAACGGTCTCGTAGGCGACGAAAGCGAGTATTTTCTCGACATCCACCCCGACAACCTGCCCGACGAACCCGATGTCGACCGACTCGCCCGTTTCCTCGTCGACGCCGGACATGCGCTCTCCGACAAAGACTTCGCGCCCGGAGACCCCGATCGCCTTGCCACCGAATTTCTTCAACATGCCGACCAATTCCGGATTGACGGTTTTCCAGAGCGTTTCCTCCACGATCCCAATCGAGGCCTCGTCCGTGACCCGGAGGCCGCCGACGAAGCGCGCCTCGAGACCGGACGTCTTCATCGCCGCCGAGATCGCCTTGCCTCCGCCGTGGACGACAACGGGATTGATCCCGACCGCCTCCATGAAGACGATGTCGCGGAGCAGGCCCTCGACCAGCTCCTTGTCCTCCATCGCGCTGCCTCCGACCTTGATCAGAATCGTCTTGCCGCGGAAGGCCTGCATGTAGGGAAGCGCCTCGACCAGGACGTCGGCCTTGTCGATCTGCTCCTCAAGGATCTCGGGAATGGTTATCATCGAACGAAGAGGAAAAACGGGAAGCGCCGGATGGGGCGCTCCCATTCCGGCCCGGTGAAAATCAACGGAGTTTCAGGGCGTATTCGAGTCGGTTGAAGGCGACGTATTCCTCGGAGAGATCGCTGGTGTAGACCGTGTAGTCCGCATCACCGAGATGGAGATCGATCCCGACGGTGAAGCTTTCCTGCTGCACCACCTTCTTCATCTCCTCGATGGGCGTATCGGTGGCGAGACCGTTCTTCGTCGCAACGAGACCATCGAAATAGATGTCGATGAGTTCCTCGCGGATGCGACCGCCTCCGTAACCAATGGCGTGCATGACGCGCCCCCAGTTCGGGTCGCCGCCATTCCACGAGCACTTCACGAGCGAGGAATTGGCGACCGCCTCCGCGATCTTCTGGGCATCGGAAAAGCTGGCCGCTCCCTTCACCGAGATCTCGACCAGTTTGGTCACCCCCTCGCCATCGCGCACCATCTTCTTCGCCAGCGTGAGCATGACGTGGGTCAGGGCCTCACGGAAGAGTTTCGCGGCGCCGCTGCCGGTCACGATTTCCCGGTTTTTCGCGAGTCCGTTCGCGAGCACCATCGCGGTGTCGTTCGTGCTCATGTCGCCGTCGACCGAGATCCGGTTGAACGATTGCTCCACCGCGCACCGGGTGATGGCCTGGAGCGTCTTCTTGTCGATCACGGCGTCGGTCGCGATGAACGAAAGCATCGTCGCCATGTTCGGGCAGATCATGCCGGCACCTTTGGCGATCCCACTGATGTGCACGGGCTTTCCGCCAATGACGCAGCGCACCGAAACCATCTTCGGATTCTTGTCGCTCGTCATGATGGCACGGGCCAGCGTCGGCCAGTTCCTCGCATCCAGAGCGCCCGCGAGTCCCGGAATGCCCGCCAGCACCCTGTCGACCGGGAGCGGCACGCCGATGATTCCCGTCGAACAAACCGCGATCTGCTGCTGCCGGAGTCCGAGCGCGCTCGCGGTCGCCTTGGCCATCGCCTTCGCGTCCTCAAGGCCACGAAGCCCCGTACAGGCATTGGCATTGCCGCTGTTCACGACCATGGCCTGCACGTCGTCGTTGCGGAAATGGGTTTGCGAGAGGCGCACTGGAGCCGCCTTGACCCGGTTCGAGGTAAATGTCGCCGCCGCCACCGTCGGTTCCAGGGAATGCAGAATCCCGAGATCGAGGCGGGTGGACTTCGGATCCTTCACGCCGCACGCGACCGCGCCCGCCACGAACCCTGCGGGCGCGAGGACATTTTCATCGATTTCTTGGAAGGAGTCTGGCATCAGGGGGGCAAAGATGCCCGCACACCCCGGAAAAACAAGGCCAGAATACAGGAGCGTCTAAAAGTTAAGCAATCCGCCCGTTTCCGGGAAGCCGCACATGAGGTTCATGCTCTGCACTCCCTGACTGGCAGCCCCCTTTCCGAGGTTGTCCTCGGCGCTGAGGAGGACGAGCCGGTGCGTGCGGGGATCACGGACCCAGCCGATGTCGATGAAGTTCGTCCCGACAACATTCTTCGTGTCCGGGCACTGGCCCTCGCCCAGCAGACGCACGAACGGCGCGGCGGCGTAGGCCGCTTCCATCGCTCGGTTCACGTCGGAAACGGCGACGTCCTCCCCCAGGGCCACATAGGTCGTCGTGTGGATGCCTGCCGTCACCGGGATCAGGTGGGTCGTAAAGGAAATGACGACCGGAGCGCCGGCCGCCACGCCCAATTCCTGCTCGATTTCACTCAAGTGCCGGTGCCGTGGCACGCTGTAGGCCCGGACGCTCTCGTTGCACTCGGCGAAGAGGAATTGCGTGTTGCTGCTTTTTCCCGCGCCACTCACCCCGCTCATGCTGGAGACATGAATCGTCTCGGGAACAACGAGCTTTTCGCGGAGAAGCGGCACCAGCGGCAGAATGACGCTGGTCGGATAACAACCCGGCGAGGCAACCAATGTGGCCCCCCGAATCGCATCACTGTAAATTTCCGGCAGCCCGTAAACGGCCGTGGCGAGCATCGCGGGTGCCGGGTGGGCGGCCCCGTAGTAGGCCTCGTAAACCGCCGCGTCCCGGAGCCGGAAATCCGCGCTGAGATCGATCACACGCAACCCCCTCTCCACCAACGGAATGGCGAATTCCGACGCCAGCCCATGCGGCAAGGCGAGAAAGACAATCTCCGCACCGCTCGCGACGATCCCTTCCAAATCGGGCTCAGTGAAGACGACCTCTTCCGCTTTCGCTGCCCCCCGGAATCGGGGAAAAACCATGCTCAAGGCCTGTCCGGCATATTGGCGGGAGGTCACCCCGACCAATTCGGTGAATGGATGCATGAGAAGCAGCCGCAGGAGTTCGGCCCCCGAATACCCGCTGGCACCGACGACAAGGGTCTTTACTGAATTCGACATGGTCGGCATTCTGCCGCACGCCCCGACGCCCCGCAATGGGTTTCCCCTTCCGACACCATTTCCGCAGCCGCTACCATGCCCGGATTCTGAATTCCGGGGAGAACCCGCGCCACAACGTCCCCTCTGGAACCGCCCGAAAGCCCTCCTGAAAGCCGCACTTGTAATTCCCGCACAGGTCATTACATTCACGCCCCTTGTTTTGCCCTGCCAGGACAGGGACACAAGGCTTCCTGAAGCGGTTCGGACGGATGAACATCGGTTTCTTCGCCCCCTGCTCCTTGAATTCCCCTGTATTACAGGCTACATCCGCGCTTTCCTTTTCCATTTTCCACCGAACGACAACCCCAACCTGATTCCCATGCCACCCGTCGCCATCTTCACCTCCGGACTCGTCCTCCTCGGACTTTTCGTCGCCTACTTCGGTGCCGACACCGATGCGCGGAAGCGCCTCTATGGCACGGTCCTCACGATCCTCCTCGCGGTTTTCTGCGTCTACACCGTCATTCCACCGAAGGAAACCATCAAGCTGGGTATCGACTTGAAGGGTGGCAGTTCGTTCCAGGTCGGCATCAAGCCGAAGGAGGGTGAGACGCTCGTCTCGGAGAGCGCCCGCGAGCAGGCACGCACCATCCTGCGGAAACGTCTCGATCCGGACGGCAAGAATGATCTTCTCATCACTCCCCAGGGAGACAACTCGCTGGAGATCCAGATGCCGGGCGTGAAGGAGGAAGACCGCGCGGACGTTCGCACGAAAATCGAGCAGGTGGCGAATCTCGAACTCCGCATCGTCCACCAGAATAGCGCCTCCCTTATTCCCCAGATCGAGGCCGGCACCCACGTCGAACCCGGCTTTGTGATCCGCGAATACCGAAAATCCGACGATCCCGACGCCCGCAGCGGGAAGGAACTCGTCTCGTCCGTCCCCGACATGACCGGCAAATCGATCAGCAGCGCGCACGCCGCGCTTTACCCGAAGGGCTGGGTCATCCTCCTCGACTTCGATAGCAAGGGAGGCAAGGCCTTCGGCGAACTCACTACCGCCAATACCGGAAGACAGATGGCCATCCTAATGGACGGCGAAGTCCTTTCCGCGCCCAACATCAACGAACCCATCCTTGGCGGAAGTTGTGAGATCAGCGGTAGTTTCACCCGTGAGTCCGCCACCGCCCTGGCCAGCGCGCTTGAGAACCCCCTCGAGAACGCGCTTGTCATCGAAGGCGAACGCAGCGTCGACGCCACCATGGGTGCGGACACCATCAAGCAGGGTGTCTACGCGGGCATCGCCGGTCTTCTGGCCACGCTCGTCTTCATGGTCGTTTACTACCGCCTCGCCGGCCTCATCGCCGTCTTCGGTCTCTTTCTGAATGTCCTCATGATCTTCTCGGCGATGGCCCTTTTCGGTTTCACCCTGACCATGCCGGGCATCGCGGGGGTCCTCCTGACCATCGGCATCGCCATCGACGCGAACGTTCTCATCTACGAGCGCCTCCGAGAGGAAATGCAGGCAGGCAAATCGGTCGGGGCGGCGATTGAAACCTCTTACGAGAAGGCTTTCTCGGCCATTTTCGACGCGAACGCGACCACCCTCATCACGGCCGTCATTCTCTTCACCGTGGCCAGCGGACTCGTCAAGGGCTTCGCGCTCACCCTGACCCTCGGCGTTCTCTCCTCGATGTTCGCCGCCCTCCTCGTCACACGGGTCTGCTTCAATTGGGGGATCAAATCCGGCGCGATCAAGAAACTCAGCATGTGCCACCTTATCTCGTCGAAGAACTTCGATTTCCTCGGCAAGCGCAAAGTCTGTGCCATCGCGTCGCTCGCCGCCATCATTCTCTCGATGGGCTACCTCGGGATCAAAGGGAACAAGGCCCTTGGCGTCGATTTTGTCGGCGGCCACCTCACCACCCTCCAGACCCTTCCCGGGAAGGATGTCGAGACGGCCAAGATCGAATCCGCCATCAAGGGCCTTGAATTCACCGACGTGGACGGCAATGCCAAGACCATCCGAGAGGTGGTCGTCCAGTCACAGGATTCAGCCACCAATGCGGATGAAAGCTATATCACCATCCGCACCGATTTCGGCAGTGGCGAGGCTGTCGAGAAGAAACTGCATGAAGTCTTCGGCACCGATTCCTTCAAGCTCTCCGTCGACAAGGTCGGCCCCTCCGTCGGCAAAGCCCTGCTTTACAAGTCCGCGATGGCCCTCGTCCTCGGCATGCTTGGCATCATGATCTACCTCACCGTTCGCTTTGAGTTCTCCTTCGCGCTCGGAGCCATTGTGGCGCTCACGCACGATCTCGTCATTGCCGGTGGTCTCGTCGCCCTCTGCGGCTATGAGATCTCTCTTGTCCTCGTCGGTGCTTTCCTTACGATTGCGGGCTACTCAATCAACGATACCATCGTGGTCTTCGACCGCATCCGGGAGTCGCTGCGGACAAAGCGCGGCAACGTCAGGGACATCATGAACGAAGCCATCAACGCCACCCTTAGCCGCACCCTGCTTACCAGCGGCGTGACCCTCATTACCCTCGTCACCCTCTTCTATTTCGGTGGAACGTCGCTCAAGGCCTTCGCCTTTACCATTATCGCGGGCATTCTCGTTGGAACCTACTCGTCGATTTTCGTTGCCTCGCCCATCGTCTACTGGTGGGCACGCAAACGGAAGAAAAGCCTCCGCCGCGAGATTCTCGAGGCCGACCAAGGGAGCGCCAACGTCACTGTCTGAATCCCGAGATCCCGCCCAGCGTGAATTTTTGCCCGAAGATGGGTTGACGCACGCGGATCGACACGATAGATTCCGCCCCTCCTGTCTCTCTGGCGGGACCCCAACCCACCCTATTCAACCATCCACATGCCGGAAGTTTCCATCAAGAAAGGCGAGTCCGTCGACCGCGCCCTCAAGCGTCTCAAGAACAAACTCGAAGCCGAAGGTATCCTCGACGAGGTGCGCCGCCTCCGTGCGTTCGAAACTCCGGTGCAGCGCTTCCGCCGCAAGCAGCGCGCCGCCGCCAAGAAGAGCCGCCTCAAGTTCCGCGCCAATCTCAATGTCCTGCGCAAGGACATGACCGCCCACGCCGAAAAATCCGCCGCCGCGGCCGCCGAAGAGGCTTGATTTACGCATTCTGAACGCTCCCCTCGGGGAGGTTGTTCGATCCCTCACGCTCCAGGCCCTCGGGATCGAAAGGGGGGAGATGGAGAAGTCTGCCCCTTCTTTTTGCCAACACTCAGGGCGTGAAGTAATTTCGGATTGCTTTCACCAAACCCGGAATATCGTGTTCTTCGGCCTCGATATCAACGTAGAGACCATGCTCACGGAGGGTCTGTGAGGTGACTGGGCCGATGCTCGCGATTTTCAGTTTTTCCGGAAGGGGCAATTTCAGATCGAGGAAGCTCTCGACCGTGCTCGCGCTTGTGAACGTGATCACGTCCGCTCCCTCCTCAAGGAAGCGCTGCCGACCGCCGGTCACATCTTCGGTTTCAGGGAGGGTTCGATAGGCGATCGCCTCGTCGACGATTCCCCCCGCCTCGGTGAGGCCCGCACCGATCACATCCCTCGTCTTCTCGGCTTTCACCCAGAGGAAGGTGAGATTGTCGACGCTCCCGCTTTCCTCAAGGAGCGCCTTAAGGAGCGACTCGGCGACGTATTCGTCGGGCAGAAGATCCACGGCGAGGTGGTATTCCTTCACCTTCTTCGCCGTTCCGGGCCCGATGGCGGCGATGCGGGCCCCGCCCATGGCGCGGGCGTCGTGGTAGAGCTTGAAGAAGAGGTCGAAGAAAGCGTCCACGCCATTGGGACTTGTGAAGATGATCCAGTCGTATTTGTGGCAATCCTGCACGCATTCGCCGAACTGCATCATGTTCATCGGCTTCTCGATCCTAATCGTCGGGAGTTCGTAGACATCCGCGCCCATTTCGCCGAGCTGCTGGCTCAGCACGCCGGCCTGCGAGCGCGTCCGGGTCACGACGATCCGCTTTCCGAACAGCGGACGCGTCTCGAACCAGTTCAATTCCTCGCGCAGGTTCACGACCTCGCCGATGACGCAGACAGCCGGAGCCTTGAAGTCGATCTCGCTGGCCTTCGCCGCAATGTCCGCGAGCGTCCCAGTCAGCGTTTCCTGCTTGCCCGTCGTCGCCCAGCGGACGAGCGCGACCGGCGTTTTCCCGGCGGCCCCGCCTTCGCGTAATGCCTTCGTCACGACCTCCAGCCGCTCGACGCCCATGAGCATGACCTTCGTGCCATCGGCCTGCGCGATCTTCGCGTAGTCGATGGAAGTCTCGGCCTTCGTCGGGTCCTCGTGGCCGGTGAAGATCGTCAGTTGCGAGGTGCAGGCGCGGTGGGTCACCGGGATGCCCGCGTAGGCCGGCCCCGCGATGGAGGAACTGATGCCGGGCACGAACTCGAAGCGCACTCCGGCGGCGCGCAATTCCTGCGCCTCCTCTCCTCCCCTCCCGAAGACGAGCGGATCGCCGCCCTTCAGGCGCGTCACGACTTTCCCCTCGCGCGTCTTCGCGACCAAAAGGTCGTTCAACTCATCCTGCGGGATCGTGTGGGCCTTCGATTTCTTGCCCGCGTAGATCAACTCCGCGTCCGGCTTCGCCCATTTCAGCATCGCGCTATTGCAAAGGTAGTCATAGACGACCACATCGGCGATCTCGATGCATTCCTTCGCCCGCAAGGTCACCAGGCCAAGGTCGCCGGGGCCGGCCCCTACCAGGTAGCAGATTCCGGGGCTTTTTGTGTCGTCGTTCTTTGGTTTCGGCATGGTCGGGGTCTAGCTGAGTCGGTTCCGGAGGGTGGCCGCAAGGGCGCGGGGATCGTTCGCGTCTCCTTCGGCTTCGGAGCGCAGAGGTTCCTTCCGGTCGTCGGTAAAAACAAGCGCGGATGCGCGGAGTCTGTTCCCTTCGATCTCGGTCCAGATTCCGACCGGAGTCTGGCATCCGGCCTGGAGAAGATGAAGGAACTCACGCTCCAGAATCACGCGCAGGTGGGTTTCGCGGTGATCGATGGCCGCCAGAAGCGTCGCGGCCTTTTCGTTCGCGCCGAGGATCTCTATCCCCACCGCACCCTGCCCGGCGGCGGGAAGGAAGCGCTTCATTTCCAGGATCTCGGCCGCGTAGGGGACGCCCTCGAATTCGAGCACCCCCTCGACCGGCGCGAAACCGAGCCGTCCGAGTCCCGCCACGGCCAACATCGTCGCGTCGAATTCCTCCGACTCCGAAAGCTTCCGGATCCGTGTCGGCACATTCCCCCGGATATCGACCACGCGGAGATCCGGACGAAGCCATTCGAGCTGGCGGCGGCGCCGGACACTGCTCGTCGCAACGACGGCCCCTTCCTTGAGCGCCTCCAGCGCCGTTACCCCGCTTGCAGGCCGAAAAATCAGCACGTCCTCGATCGGCGCGCGCGGCAGGACGGCGGTGATGCGGAAGCGTTCCTCCAGTTCGGTCGGCACGTCCTTCAGGCTATGCACCGCCGCGTCGATCTCCCGCGCGTCGAGCGCGATCTCCAGCTCCTTGGTGAAGATCCCCTTGTCGAGCACCGGATTCTCGCCCTGGCTGAATTCCGAGAGCTTCAAATCCGGCCGCTTGTCCCCCATCGTGCGGATGATATTGCGCTCGACCGCCAGTCCAGGGTGCGCGGCTTCGAGAGCTGCCGTTGTCATCGTCGCCTGCGCGAGCGCCAACTCGCTGCCCCGGGTTCCGAGGATGAGGGAGGAAAGATCGGGCTTTTCGGAATCAGTCATGAAGGACAAAGTGGTAGGCGACAGGGAGGAACGGGGTGTGCAGTGGCATTGTAGACCAGGCGCTCCGCCTGGGCGGTGGGGTGGCTGGGTTTGCGATGGCGCTCGATTCCGCAGAAGGCAACCGGAGCGGTCGCCCTACAGGGCCTGCGGCCTAGAATAGGGAGCGCTCCCGCGATCCGCATCACTTCGATCACATTCTCCATGGCGCCCGTCATCTCAAGTCGTGTGCGGGACGCCGGAGTCGCCGGTTTCGCCGCGCGAGGGGCTGGCCGTCCGCGTGCCGGCAGCGAGGAGGCCCAGTTTTTCCATCTGCTGCTCGATGAGCCCGGAGCAGAGCGCGATCTGTTGCTCCCGCTGCTCGCGACCGTCCTGGGCGATCATCTCCAGCGCGTCGATGTCGTAGAGATAGACCCCATCCAGGTCGCCGACCGCTGGCTCGATATCGCGCGGCACCGCGATGTCGATGATGAAAAGCGGTCGTCCCCGGCGCTTGCGGAGCGCGGGATGGAGATCCTGCGGATGCATGATCGCGTGCGGAGCGGCGGTGGAGGCGACGATGATATCGACGTCGTTGATCGCGGAAAAACAATCGTCGAAGCGGATCGCGCGCCCGCCCATTTCCTCGGCCAG
>JAHEDC010000402.1 GCA_024641425.1 Verrucomicrobiales bacterium
TGGATTCTCCGGGCTCGGCGAAGGGGTTCTCGAGTTCCATGCGGGCCCGCTCAGCCATGATGCTAAGGATTTTTTCCCCGGTGAAGGGGTTCAAGATCTCCATGCGGGCCAGTTCGTCTCGGAGGCCGGGGATTTTCTCCCCCGTGACGGTAAGCTCGTCGTCCAGAAAGATTGCGGTGCCCACGACGCCGGGTATCTCGGGCTCGGCGCGGCTTTCCGGAGCGGGAACGAGGCCGGCGAGGAGCGCGGCGAGGGCGAGGGTCGGGGCGAGAGTGCGGGTTTTCATGGCGGCGGAGTGTTCTTCGGGCGACGCGGGAATCCGAGGGGCGCGACCACGTTACGGGAGCGCGGGTCCGCGCGCAAGGGGCGGGCGTCGGCGGGCGGCGTTGGCGTTGACCCGCGCCGGGGAATAGGCTTTCTTGCCCGGCCCTCTGCCTTGACCCTGATGAAACGCCTCGCTTCCGTCCTCGCCCTCGTGTCCCTCACTTCCCTCCCCTCGCCGGCCCGCGATCTCGCCGTCGGCGGAACGCTGCCCGACCTGACGCTGCCGCTGGCCGCGGACGGCACGCTGATGGCGACGGCCGACCTGCGCGGCCGGAAGACGGTCTTCCACATCTTCGCCGGGTGGTGAGCGGGTTGCCGCCAGCACGTGCCCGGGTGGCACGCACGGACAGCGGAACTTGAGAAGACGGGCCAACTCCGCGTCGCCGGTCTCGCCACCGAGCAGCACGGCGACCGCACGCGCCTTTTCATGCAATGGCACGGGATGGAGTGGCCGGTGATGGTGGACGCGCTGAACCTGATCGGCGTCCGCGCGGTGCCGATCACGCTCCTGCTCGACGGGCACGGCGTGATCCGCTACGTCAATCCGAAGCCGGACGACCTCGCCGTTTTCCTGAAGACCGACTACCCCGCGCCCGCGCCGACGCCCCGGGAGGAGTCGCCTGTCCCTCCGGAGATGGCGCTCGCCCTCGACGCGGTGGCGCGGAATGACGCCGGGCTTTACAACGAGGCCCTCGCGGGCGTGGCGAAGCGGGCCGCCGCGCACCCGGAGGACGCGGAGACGCAGTTCCGGCTCGGCGTCCTCTACCGCAAGCGGCACGACTCGTCCGCGCGGAAGGCGGATGATTTCCACCAGGCCGTCGCCCACTGGTCGCGCGCGCTGGCCTTGAACCCGAACCAGTACATCTGGCGTCGCCGCATCCAGCAATACGGCCCGCGACTGGATAAGCCGTATTCGTTCTACGACTGGGTGGCCGAGGCGCGGAAGGCGATCACGGCCCGCGGCGAGACGCCGGTCGCCCTTGCCGTGGAGCCGTCGGGCGCGGAGTTCGCGACGCCTTCCCGAAGCCCCGCCGCCGAGGCCGCCCCGGCGGAGAAGCACCCCGATCCCGAGGGCAAGCTCGCGCGGGATGCCGCGCCGCTGGTGCGCATCGAGTCCGTCGTGGTGCCGAGCACCGACCCGAAGGCCCCCGGCTACCGCGTCCACCTCGTCCTCACCCCCGACGCCGCGCACCAGGCGCACTGGAACAACGAGTCCGGCGCGTCCGCGCTCTGGCTCGACGCGCCGGAGGGCTGGACGCTCTCGGGGAATCCGCTCGTCCTGGCCCTTCCGGAGAAGGCGGGAGCGACGAGCGACGAGGCCCGCGCGGTGGAGTTCGAACTCACGCCCGCGACCGCCGGCTCCGCGCCGCCCGTCCTCACCGGCGCGGTTTTCTACTACGTCTGCGAAGGCGAGAACGGCACCTGCCTTTACCTCCGGCAGGACGTGCGTCTCCTTCTGGAAAAGCGCTAGCGCACGTGGAACGGGAGCGCCCGGCAATCCCGTCCCGCCCCTTGCGTTTCACTTTGCTTCTTCCCCCGGAATGCGCCTATCCTCCCCCCATGGCCATCAAGCATCTCCTCCTCCCCCTTCTCCTCGGCGCGCTGACGCCGGCCTCCGGACAATGGCACGACTTCCGCGGCCCCACGGGCGACGGCCTCGTTCCCCCCGCCGCCGACGGGAAGCCGCGCGGCCTTCCCACCGAGTGGAGCGAGGACCGGAACATCGTCTGGAAGACCGCCGTCGAGGGCCGCGCGTGGTCGACGCCCGCCATCGAGGGAAACCGCGTCTGGGTCACGAACGCCACGAAGGACGGCACGAGGATGTCCGCCGTCTGCCTCGATCGCGGGACCGGTGCCATCGTCCACGACCGGCTCCTTTTCGAGAACGACGCCCCGGAGCCGCTCGGCAATGACGTCAACGGTTACGGCTCGCCCTCGCCCGCCATCGCGGGGAACCGTGTCTTCATCCACTTCGGCAGCTACGGCACCGCCGCCCTCGACGTGGAATCCGGCAAGCTGCTCTGGGAGCGCCGCGACCTCCCCTGCCGGCACTTCCGCGGCCCCGGCTCCTCGCCGGTGGTCTACAAGGATCTCCTCATCCTCAGCATGGACGGCGTCGACGTCCAGTACCTCGTGGCCCTCGACGTCGAAACGGGAAAGACCGTCTGGAAAACCGATCGCAGCACGGCCTGGGACGACATCGAGCCCGACGGGAAGATCCGCGCCGACGGCGATCTCCGCAAAGCCTACACCACGCCTTACTTCCTCGAGATCGGCGGGCGGACACAGATGATCAGCTCCGGCGCGAAGAGCGCCTTCGCCTACGTGCCGGAAAGCGGCGAGGAGATCTGGAAGATCACCTACGACGGGTTCTCCAATGCCGCGCGCCCCATTGCGGGCAGCGGCAGACTCTACCTCAACACCGGCTTCGGAAAGGCCCACCTCCTCGGCGTCCGGATCGACCCGGAGGCCAGGGGCGACATCACGGCGAGCCATGTCGTCTGGGACAGCTTCAAGCGCGTCCCCACGCGTTCGTCCGCGATCTTCGCGAAGGAGAACATCTACTTCGTCAACGACGAGGGCATCCTCAGCTGTCTCGATCCCGAGAGCGGCGAGACCCTCTGGGATCACCGCGTCCGCGGGCACTTTTCCGGCTCCCCGGTTTTCGCCGACGGCCGTCTCTATTTCGCCAGCGAGCAGGGAAACACCTACGTCGTCGAGCCGGATGCCACCGGCTACAAGGAAGTGGCCGACAACAAGCTCGACGAGGGTTGCATGGCCTCGCCCGCCATCGATGGGAAATCCCTCTACCTCCGGACAAAAACGCATCTCTACCGGATCGAAACGAAGGATTAACCCTTCGGACCGCCCTTTTTCCGGGCCGCGTTCTTTGCTCCCGAGACGACACTTTCCACCGAGCCGTCGGCAAAGCGGGTCGTGATGCGCGCGCCCTCCGCGAGCGCGGCGGCACGGGTCACCGTGTGCCCCTGCGCGTCCAGCGTGAGCGAGAATCCCCGTGCAAAGACCGCCCCGGGGCCGAGATGTTTCAACGCGGCCGCCGCCCGGGCGATCCGATCCTCATGGGCCACGCACTGGCGCCGCACGCGTTCCCCCAGCTTCTCGGCCAGCATCCGGAATGCCTGCTCCTGCTCGGCGAGGGCCCGGGCCGGATGGCGGAGGACAAGGGCGTGGCCGAGGCGATCAAGGGCCGCGACCATGCCATCGAGCCGCCTGCCGGCCCGCTCGCGCAGACGTTCCTCCAGATAGTCGAGTTCCTGTTCGCGACGCTCGAGCACGCGTCCGGGTTCGCGGGAGAGGGCGCTCCGGCCAAGGCGTTCGAGCACATCCTCCCACTCGCGCAGCCTGCGCCGGGCCCGCAGACCCAGCGCGGTCTCCAACTCCCCGATTCGCTGCCGGAGGCGCGCCCCATCGGGCACGATCAATTCGGCCGCCGCACTCGGGGTCGGCGCGCGCAGGTCGGCGACGAAGTCCGAGATCGTGAAGTCGATCTCATGCCCGACCGCCGACACGATCGGCAGCGGAAAATCCGCGATTACCCGCGCGAGCGCCTCATCGTTGAAACCCCAGAGATCCTCAAGACTCCCGCCCCCGCGGGTTACCACCACGGTATCGATTTCCGGCAGACCGCGGCCGCTCTCCGCCGCGATCCGTTTCAGGGCGGCGATGATTTCCGCCGGCGCCTCCCTGCCCTGCACCCGCACCGGGTAAACCAGTACCCGAGTCCACGGCGCGCGCCGGGTGAGGATATTCAGCATGTCCCGCACCGCCGCCCCGGTCGGCGAGGTCACCAGACAGACCACGCGGGGCATTTCCGGAATGGCCCGCTTGCGCTCCGCATCGAAGAGTCCTTCGCCGTGAAGTTTCGCCTTGAGCGCCTCGAACTGTGCCTGCAGGCCACCCAAGCCCTTCGCCCGCACCACGCGGACGACGAGCTGATAGGTTCCGCGCGGCTCGTAGACCGACACTTCACCCAGTGCCTCGACACGTTGCCCGTCCTCCAGTCGCACCGCCACATTCCTCGCGCTGCCGCGGAAAAGCACGCAGCTCAATTGCGCCCCTTCGTCCTTCAGGGTGAAATACTGGTGCCCCGACGCCTGCCGCCGCAAATTGCTGATCTCCCCGTCGACCCACACCGTTCCGATTCCACCTTCCAGCACCGCGCGGACCTTCCGTGTGAGCTGGGAAACGGTAAGCACCGCCTCGGCCACCGCTCCGTCCGACAGGTCGGGCTTGCCAGTAGGATCGGACGCCTCCGACTTGCGTTGGCGCCCTGCCGCGAAACTAAAGAGATCGTCTGCCATGGAGAAAAACCCAACGGTGGTCGCGAATCAGAACGCGAGCAAGACCTTCCCGTCACGACCTTCTCGTTGCGCGTGTTCCAGAGCTTCCGCGATCCGTTCCGGGGGATAACAGGCCTCGACGGGCAATTTCAGTGCCCCCTCCGCCATCATGTTCGCCAGGCGGCGGTAGATCTCCCCGGCTTCCTCCCGACTCGCGCTTTCCATCCAGCGGGTAACCCAGAGACCCCGCAGTTGGATCTCGCGGAAGATGAGGAAACTGTTCGGCACCTTCAGGCTCCTCCGGCTCATCGCTCCGTACGTGACATGAATGCCACGCGGCGCAAGAAGATCCATCAACCGCAACGCGCTATCGCCGCCCACCGCATTGAAGCCCAGCGTCGGCGCCACGAACCCGGCTTCCGCCTTCGCCGCCTCCAATCCCTCGGGGGTGTCGGGATAGACCCGGTCGGCTCCCAGCGCCCGCAGTTCGTCGGCCAACTCGATTCTTCGGAGGAAATTCAAGGTGCGCCATCCCTTCTCCCGCGCCAATTGGATCACCGCCCGACCGACACCCGAATTCGCCGCATTCTGCGCGATCCATGCGCCTTCCGGCAGCTCCGCGTATGCGTGCAACAGCAACCATGCCGTCGGCGGATTCACTTTCAGCATCGCGGCCTGCCGAAGATCGATCCCTTCTGGCAGACGCCGCACTTCGCTTCCGGGAAGTGTGACCCACGACTGCCAGCATCCGACCCCGCCCGCCAGCATCACGGAATCCCCCGGCGCGAGTCCCTCCACTCCCGCGCCCACCGCCAGCACCGTGCCCGCACCTTCGTTTCCCGGTGTCGCAGGCAATTCCGGGAGTTTCCCGTAAGTTCCCTCGAGGGTGTTGATGTCCGCGGGATTTACCGGGGAATACCGCACCCGCACACAGACTTCACCCTCTCCCGGCGGCGTTGGCGGCGCCATTTCCTCACAGCGGGCGACCTCTTGCGGACGCCCCGGCTGATGGAAACGAATGCGGCGAAAGGACTCATTCTCACTCATATGAGCGAAGGCTAGCACCTCCTCCCGACGAGTCCAGCACCCCTCTCCGAAAAAATAAGACAAAAACTAGACAATTTCACTTGATCTTCTGTTTCGAATAGACAAAAGTGTGACAATGAAAGCAAAACTCCTTACGAAGAAGAAAGCATTGGAAACCAATCCCGAGGAAGAAGCCGCGTGGCTCGAAGCGGTCGCCCGCGGTGACGGAGCCAGTTTCCAGAAGCTCCACGCCCGCTTCAAGGGCATTGTCTTCACCACGATCCACAAGGTTCTGAATGACCAGCAGGATTCCGAGGACACGATGCAGGAGGTTTTCGCCCAGATTTGGCAGAAGGCGGAAATGTTTGTTTCGCAGAAGGGCAAGGCTCTCACCTGGATCACGACAATGGCCCGCAACCGCGCGATCGACAGGCTGCGCTCCAAGCAGCGCCGGGCCAAACTCCGCACCTCGTTCGGCGAGGAAACCTTCGTCGATGTCGAACCTTCCGTCACCGGTTCGATGGACGAAATTTAT
>JAHEDC010000403.1 GCA_024641425.1 Verrucomicrobiales bacterium
AAGGATGCCGCAGAGGATCGTTTTTATCTTGTCCATCGAACGTCGAGAATTTGAAGCAAGGGACGCGGAACGCGCTGTAGCGGGAAAGATATTTCCGACTTCCCGCATCTGGCTGCGCGTTCCTTGACCAAGAGGGTGCATTACTTGCTCCCAGCGTGCAAGGTGCGGGATTCAAGCGCAGAGAATCAGCCTCCAATCAGAAGCACCTTCGCTCCGTGCACCGCTCCGAACTTCAAGGCCGCGAGCGCGGTATTGGCTTCCTCAAGCGGATAGGTCTCGATCCTGGGCCGCATGGGGATCTCCGCGGCGAGGGGCAGGAACTCCTCGATATCGCGGCGGGTGATATTGGCGACCGATTTGATCTCCCGCTCCATCCAGAGATGATCCTGGTAGACCAGTGAGGTGAGGGCCTCCTTGTCGGCGTCTTCCTTTCGGATGGCGTTGATGACCAGTCGTCCGCCAGGCCGGAGATTTGCCAAGGCTTCGATGACCGGCTTCCAGGCTGGTGTCGTGTCGATGATGGCGTGCAGTTTTTCGGGTGCCCGATCCGTTGTGTCTCCAGCCCAGGTCGCGCCGAGTTCGAGGGCGAACGCGCGCACCTCCGGATCGCGGGCAAAGACGAACACGGGCGATTCCGGAAAAAGGGAACGGGCCAGTTGCAACACGAGGTGGGCCGATCCCCCGAACCCGGTGAGTCCGAGCCGGTCACCGTCTGCGATGTGCGTCAGGGTAAGGGCACGATAGCCGATGGCTCCCGCGCACAACAGCGGGGCGGCCTCCGCATCGGAGAAGATCTCGGGAATCGGGTAAGCGTAGGCTTCCGGCACCGTCATGAATTCGGCGTATCCTCCGTCCGTATCGCGCCCGGTGGCCTGGAACTCGGGACTCAGATTCTCGTCGGCCTGGCCGCTCGAGGAATGGATCCAGCCGACCCCGACTCTCTGGCCGGGCTGGAATCGCCGGGCTCCCTCGCCCGCCCCGGCAATGCGGCCGACGATCTCATGGCCCGGGATCACGGGCAGACGGGGCGGTGGCGTTCGGCCTTCGATTTCATCCAGTTCAGTATGGCAGACGCCGCAGGCCGAAATCCTGATCAGAATTTCGCCCGGGGAGGGGGCCGGATCGGGGCGCTCAACAAGGGTGAGGGGTTGGGTGTCCTCGGTCAGGGAAACCACTCTATTCAATACCATCGCCTTCATGCTTCAGGATGTGTTGGGGAATGGGGGAATCCGTCGATCAAGGCAGATCCTGAAGACCGGGCTATCAATCGAATAATCCCCGCAGACTCATTTGCGAGACCGACTTCATAGATCCATGATCTCCTGTGGGTCTTCCTCCTCATGGGGGCAACCTACCGCTTCCAGGCATCGCCGCCAGCGCAAACCGTTTCGATGGATGCCAGGAAATGCCTTGGAATGACTCGTGCTTTGCACGTCGAGGCGCAGCATCTTCAAGGTGAACTCACGGGAGAATCGGAGATCCGATGAAGTCGTTTACGGACAGACGCCGAGAAATGGTGGAGCAGCAAATCGCTTCCCGTGGGGTGGTTGATACCGGGGTGCTCAGGGCGATGCGGGAGGTGCCGCGCGAGTGCTTCGTCCCGGAAGCAATGCTTGAATTCGCCTACGAGGATTCGCCTCTCCCCATCGAAGAAGGACAGACGATCTCGCAGCCGTACATTGTCGCGGTGATGGCCGAGGCGCTGGGTTTGAGCGCGGAAGACCGCGTGCTGGAGATCGGGGCGGGGTCGGGATACGCCGCCGCCGTGCTTAGCCGGATGGTGCGCGAGGTTTACGCGATCGAGCGTCATCCCCTGTTGGCGGAATTGGCCCGCCAGCGGGTGAAGGATCTGGACTACGGGAACGTGGAGGTGCTTTGCGGGGATGGAACGCTGGGGTGGGCGGAGCACGCGCCGTTCGATGCGATCGTGGTCGCCGCGGGCGGGCCGGAAATTCCGAAGAGTCTGCTCGAGCAGTTGGAGATTGGCGGGCGCCTCGTGATTCCGGTCGGCGATGACGCGAGGTTCCAGGAACTCGTGCGCATCGAGCGCGCCGGGGAACATGAATACAGCCGCCGATCCCTTGGGCGCGTCCGGTTCGTTCCCCTCATTGGAAGTGAGGGATGGTCCCTCGATGGCATGCCCGTGGCTCCCCGCCGGGCGCGGACACCCCTGCAGGTCGTCCCGGAGAAGCGCCGGCGTCTCAGCAACCTTATCGCCCGGAATTGCGAGCCCTTCGAGTCGATCGAAAGCGCGAACCTCGAGGCGCTGATGAGACGGATCGGCGACGCGAGGGTCGTTCTGATCGGGGAAGCGAGCCACGGCACTTCCGAGTTCTATCGGATGCGCGCGAGGATTACCAGGGAACTGATCGCGGAACTCGGTTTCAATGTTGTGGCGATCGAGGGCGACTACCCGGATACGAGCGTGATCGACCGTGCCATCCGCGGCCGAAAGCGAACGGAGTTGCGCACTCCACCATTCTCCCGCTTCCCGACGTGGATGTGGCACAACGAGGAAATGGAAGCGTTCGTGCGGTGGGCGCGAACGCACAACGTCAAGGTGCCGGCGCCCGAGCGGCAGGTCAGCCTGCATGGCCTCGATTTGTATAGCCTCTACAACTCGATCGGAGCCGTGCTCGATTTTCTCGACGAGGTCGATCCCGAGGCTGCCGCGTCGGCGCGGGTCCGCTACGGATGTTTCTCGCCTTGGGAGACGGATCCCGCGACGTACGGGCGTGCGGCGGTCAGCGGCCGGCTCCGGGACTGCGAGGAGGATGTCGTGAAGACACTATCCGATCTCCTGGAAAAGCGGGTGAAATACGCGCTCGTGGACGGCGACGAGATCTTCGACGTGGAGCGCAATGCCACGGTCATTCGTGAAGCCGAGCGCTACTATCGGGTGATGTATTACGGGAACCATGAATCCTGGAATCTGCGCGACCGGCACATGTTCGAAACCTTGAAGGCCGTTCTGGAGCATCGCGGGCCGCAATCGCGCGCTGTTGTCTGGGCCCACAACTCGCATGTCGGCAATGCGGCGGCGACCGAGATGGGGATGCGGGGGGAATTCAACATCGGCCAACTCGCAAGGGAGGAGTGGGGGCCAGATTCGTATCGCATCGGCTTCGGAACCCACTGCGGGAAGGTGGCTGCGGCCTCGAATTGGGACGAGCCGGTTACGCTCATGACAGTGCGGCCTTCGCATGAAGATAGCTATGAGCGGCTTTGTCACGAGACCGAGATTCCGGCTTTCCTATTGCCCCTCCGTTCTGCTGCGGAAACGGGTTTACGCGAGGAGTTGTTGAGTCCCCATCTGGAGCGGGCCATCGGGGTCATTTATCGTCCGGAGACCGAGATGCTCAGTCACTATTTCCAGGCCGCCCTTCCGGCCCAGTTCGACGAGTTCATTTGGTTTGATACGAGCGCGGCGGTGACTCCCATCCAATCGGAGAAAGGGAGCGGGGTGCCGGACACCTATCCTTTTGGGCTGTGAGGCGCCTGCTGGCAGGTTGCGCATTTGCTCCTCAGGGAAAATTTCGGGGATCGGGCGCGGCCGGCTTCCGCCGCATTCGGTCCGCGTCATGGAAGGATCTTCGCCTCATGGGGCGGGCGATGCTATTCGTGGAAGAAGATGTGGTAAAGCGAGGCGTCTCGCTCTTGCTGGCGGAGCATTCAGGAGCTTGGTGTCGCCGAGGCCGCCGCAGGACGCCTCGCGGCGACCGCATTATTCACTCGGTGATGGTCATCCATACGGGCGACGACCACGCCATGTTGCCATCCGTCTGCTCGACGCGGACGTAGTAGCGGGACTCACCGCCGGGCACCGCTTTCTCGTCGGTGAACTCGACTTCGAAATCCGGACCGTCGATCTTATCGAAGACCTTGTAGTTCTCCTCGTTGCGCACCAGGGTCACGCGTTTCAGCGGCGCGGTGCCGTCGACGCGGATCGAGAGCTTCGGCGGGTCGGCGCTTTCGAAGATCGATCCGAGCGGCTTCCCGTTGCAGACGAATTCGAGATAGATCTTGTCGGTGGCCGCGATGGTGCGGCGGGCCTTGAAGGCGTCGATGATGCCTTCGCGGGTGAAGTCCTTCACGTAAACGCCGCCGTAACTGACGTGCTGCGAGATATGGTCGGAACTTGCGAAGACGCCCAAGCGGTGGCGCAGGCGGAGGGCGCTTTGATACGTCCCCGGATCGAACTTTCCGAAGGTGTCGATGGGAGCGGGCGGAGCGGGCTGGGCGCCATCGGCATCGGCGGTGTATTTCTCGCCCGGTCGCAATCCGACGGTCGGTTGCGGTGCGCCCTGACCCTCGTAACTGACGCGGGCTCCCTGGAAAATCTCGACGACGTTTTCGATGGAATGGTCGATGGGGGTCTGGTCGTAGCGGCCCCAATCGGTGCCCATGCCGGTGGCGCCGGTGTGGCTGATGGCGGCGACCGGTTTGCCGTATTGCCGGAGGAGGCTCCATAATTCCGGCGGGTCGATCTCGCCGAGGCCGGCCTTGACGGGTAACTGTGCCTGCCATGGCGAATTGCGATAAGTGGCGCGGTTGATGTAGATGATCGGGCCGCCGCGTTGGGCGAAAATGATGTTCCGGTGTCCCCACGGCCATTTCTGTTCGCGCTCGTAAACGTAGAGCGAGACGAATTGTTCCGGAGTGTGGAAAACATCGTGGAGGCGCTGGTTGTGCCACCATTCGTAAGGATGGTAGACCTTTCCGATATCGGTGTGGTCGGAGGTGCCGAGAAAGTCGAGCTTTGCCATATCATAGGCGTAGCGGAATTGCTCGACGATGCAGCCGTCGAAGCCGGTGCGGCAGTTCGAGACATCGGTGTGGCGGTGGACATCGCCCCAGACGAGCGTGTAGGTCTCGCCATCGTGTGCCCACTGGTGCCGCTCGTGGGGCGGACGCTCGGGAGTGGATTGCGAGGGGGCGAAGGGTTCCGCCGACGCGTCGTTGGATGCGTCGACGGGCGGGTTGGCGGGGAGGAATTCCATTTTCGTGTTGAGTGACGCGAGGAAAACACCGGCGACCTGGCACGACTTGTTCGTCCGCAGATCCGAAGGCCAGTTGAGCCAAAGTCCGCCATCGGCATCGGCGACAAACGAGGCCCGCCGATCCTGTCCCATCGCGCTGTCGGGCAAACGCCGCCGGGCATGCCATTGGCCGGTTTCGGCATTCCAGTAAGTCACGGCGATCTGCCAGCGGTTTCCGATGAAGTAGCGGTAGGCGACCCACGGACGACCCGCGCCGTCTATTCCGATGGTCGGCAGATTGACCGGCTGGCCCGCCTCCCCGGCGGGGCCCAGCGGGATCTCTTCGAAGGCCTTCGTGGCAGGATCGAAGCGCCCGAAGAGAATCTCCTTCTGGGCATTCAGCCCCTTCGTATTCTCGTGGCCGCGGACATCGAGGCCCCAGCGCGCGCGACCGCGTTCGGCGGCGATCCAGAGTCCCTTTCCATCGTCGGTCGCGGCGAGATCTCCCCGGGCTTCGTAGCGTTCCGAAGGCGCCACCGGGAAGGTCTCCACCGCTCCGTCGGGCGAAACTTTCGCCAGGTAGAGGTTGAATTCATTGCCGCGCGCGCTGTCGTAGAGAATCCAGGCGCATTCCGGCTCGCCGGCGAAGGCGAGGCGCGGTTCCCAGTCGCCACCGGGCTCGGTGCTGACCACGATCTCCTTACTCCACTCCGACGCGTTCGGATCGAAGAAGCGTGCGTAGACGTCACCCTCGCCCGCCCGCATCGACTGCCAGGTGACCCAGACGCGTCCCTGCGCGTCGGTGCCGGCATCCGCGAACGAATCGCTGCCTTCCGAACGCGCAAGGATGATCGTATCGCCGGGCACGCCTTCCTTCACCGGGCGTGCCATCAGATGGACGACGTCGTCCTCTCCCGTCTGGCCCCAGAAACACCAGACAGTGCCGCTGCCATCGACGGCGATGGCCGGCTGATGGAGGATGCCCGGCTCGCTCACCGCGAGCTGCGCTTCAAGCCCGATTTCCGATTTTCTCCCCAACCACAACACGTCGGAAGTCCCGTCATACTCGATGTAGTTGAAAACAAGGCTTCCGGACCGGTCCCGGCAAACGGCGGGAAAGTCGCGTTGCTTCGCTTTGTCCTTCAACATGAGAATCTCGCCCTTCAAGGCGACGGCCGCGAGGTCGGATGCCTGCTTCGATGCC
>JAHEDC010000404.1 GCA_024641425.1 Verrucomicrobiales bacterium
GTCCGCCATGACCACGATTTCCTTGTCGGGTCGGAAGCGTTCCAGTCCGGGGCAAAGGCGCTCGGCTTCGGTCGACTGGTAGGCGACGAACTGGAGCGGGACGTATTTCGGCTGCTGGTCGAGCCACTGGCGGCAGGCCTGGCAGAGGGCGCAGCGCGCGTCGTAGAAGACATGGAGCTGACGGATCGCGGTCATGGCAGGGGCGGGTTTTCGGGTTGTGCTAGGAAGTGGGCGCGACGATGCGGTCGGTGGGGCCGACCGGCGGCGGAGCGGTGTCGAGGAGCGCGCGTTTCCGCATCCGCGTGAAGACGTAGATGTTGAAGAAATGCATGCCGCCGAGGACGAGGAGGACAACCCCGACCTTCGTGCTCAGGGCCTCGAAGACACCCGCCACGTCGTCGATGGCGAAGGCCAGCTTAAGATAGAGGGTGATGAAGCCGATGTTCACGAGGTAGAAGCCGACGACGAGCAGGCTGTTGACCGAATCGGCCAGCTCCGCGTTCCCGCGGAAGCAGTCGACGAGGAAGATCCTCCCATTCCGGAAAAGGGTTCGGGCGACCCAGACGGTGATGCTCACGCTGAGGAAGAGGTAAATGGCGTAGGTCCAAACGGTATAGTCTTTCATGGTTTTGCTTGGGTTAGGTTTTGAAGTATCGGAAGTTTCAGGAAAAATTGAAAGTTTGTTTCAAAAAAGGGGAAGACGGATTGCACGCGTTAAGCGGACGGGCGGGAGATCGGTGAGGGAGGGGATGGGCAGGAAGATTCATGGCAGGAAAACGGGGGAGGGACCTTCAGGTGAGGAATTTCGTGGCCCAGCGGATGGCGCGGCTCTGTTCGCTGCCGGCGATGCGTTCGAGGAGGCGGTCGGCGAGCTTGAGGTAGTCGAGGAGGTCGGTGACGATCTTCTGGAAGTCCTTGGCTTCCTCCGATTTCAATCCGGCGGTGCGGGCCTTGCAGTCGAGGAGGACTTCGACCACGGGCGTGATCTCCCGGCGCTTGCGCTCGCGGGCAATGGTGCAGATCATCTTCCAGACGTCCTTTTCGGCTTCGAAGTATTCCTTCCGCTCGCCCTTGCGGATCACGCTCCGGATGAGGCCCCAGCCGACGAGGTCGCGCAGGTTGGTGTTCGCGTTCCCCCGGCTGATGTGAAGTTCCTCCATGACTTCGTCCGTGCTCAGCGGCTGCGGGCTCGTGAGGAGAAGGGCGTGGAGTTGGGCCATCGTCCGGTTGATCCCCCACGCGCTCCCGATCGCGCCCCACTGCGTGACAAACTCATCGCGGGCGTCCTCAAGCGGGGCAGGTTGTTTCGTTTCTTCCATTACTTTCAGAAAATACTGAAAGTTTGTCGGGAAGCAAGGGGAAATCGAAAAGAGAGCAAAATAATTGTCCGTTCGGCCGGACGGGATGGAGCATAAGGAAAAGCCCCTATGTCCGTGAACCCCGCCAGCACCGATGACCAGACCCTGCTCCGCGCTTTTGCGGAGCGAAGGGAGGAAGCGGCGTTTCGCGTTATCGTCGACCGCTACGCCGGTCTCGTCTTCGGGGTCGCGATGCGGAGGACGAGTCGAGCAGAGGGTGCGGAGGAGGTGGCGCAGAATGTTTTCCTCGCGCTCGCGGCGAAGGCGGGAACGCTGGGCGAGGTGCGTTCGCTCGCGGCCTGGCTGCATCGCGCGGCCACTTTGGAATCACTCAAGTTTCTCCGCACGGAAGCCACCCGCCAACGCCATCTCGCCATGATCCGCGACCATCAGGATACCGAAGCCGCCGGTCATGCCAGCGGGACGTGGAAGGAAGTCCGCCCGCATCTCGACAGCCTCCTGGATCGGCTGCCGGAGCGGGACCGGGAGGTTCTCATGCTCCACTATTTCGAGGGGCTTTCTTTCTCCGAAATCGCCGCCCGCACCGGGCTGGGCGCGGCGGCGGCGCAGAAGCGCGGGGTGCGGGCGCTGGAGAAACTCTCGCGGCTTCTGGGCAAACGGGGCGTGGTCGCGACGGCGGCGGTGCTCGGCGTGGGCTTGACGACCGAATTGGCCCCCGCTGCGCCGGTCGGCTTCGCGAAGGGCGTGGCCACCGCCGTCCTCCACACCACCGCCGCCGGAGTCGCCGGGGGTTCCACGTTCATCGCCACCCTGACCGCCATGCTCTCCACGAAAGCCGCGTTTGCCACCGCCTTTGTCCTCGCCGCCGCGATTCCGGTCGCGCGGGAGATGACGCGCCAGCCCGACGCCGCCGAACCAATCGATGGTATTGTGATTGCGCCCCACTCAGCGGCGAACGTCACTCCTTCCGCTCCTGCTCCCGCGTCCGGTGATCGTCTTGATCCCGCCGTCTTCCGCGCGGAATTGAAGCGGATCCAGGCGAATCCCGAGCCAGACGACGACGCGATCAACCGCCTCCGCCGCCTCATGTTCACGCTCGCCGAGGCCGAAATCGCCGAGGCCCTCGCCGTGCTCGACGAATTCGAGAACCCCGAGCCGCTGCGGGACATCGTGGGCGCGACCTACGCGCGGTGGGCGGAACTCGATCCCGAAGCCGCCATCGTCGCAGCTGGAGCCAGTCCGCCGAACCGCTGGGGTTACTACCCGATCAACGGCGCCTGGCAGACCTGGGCCTTTTCCGATTGGGAAGCGGCCCGCGTCTGGGCGCGGGATACGAAGACGGAATACGATCATGCGTTCCTCTACTGGGGCGTGCTGGACAAGCTGGGGGAACTCGACGGCATGGTAGCGGTCAAGAGGGCCGGGCAACTCGCGGACGATGATCCCGACAGTGGCGACGCTTATCTCACGCGGGCGCTTTCCTCCTGGGCGCGCCACGAGCCGGAAGCCGCGCTCGCGTGGATGGACGGGAACCTCGCCGAACCCGTGAAGCGTGACAACCTTATCGGAGACGCGCTGGAAGGGCTCGGCGATGAGAAGCCCGCCGTGGCGCTCGACCACGTTGGCTTGATTGGGAACCCGGAGCGCCTTCGCGAGGTGCGCTCTAATATCTATTGGCAATGGGTGCTGAACCAGCCGGGGCTGGCGGCGGAGTATCTCGCTTCCAGCGGTGCGGGGGAAAACTGGGACGCGAACACCCTCCGCAGCGCGGGAGAGGGGCTGGCGCGCAACGAGCCCGCGCGGGCGTTGGAGGTTGCGCGCGGCATCGTCGATCCAGCGGGGCGGGACGCGATGTTCTGCGGCATCCTCTGCGCGGCCGGCGAGCGCGATCCGCTCCTGGTCGTCGAGGCCGCCGAGGCGATCTCGGAGGAGGCCGCGCGCACGAACAACAGCCTCGGCGGCTTCCTCCGCGCGTGGTCGGAAATCGACGCTCCGGCCGCCGCCGCGTGGGTTAGTGCCCTCCCCGAAGGCGGCAAAAAGGAATGGGCCCAACACATGCTCCCGCAATGAAAAACCTCGTTCTCGCCATGGTGCTCGGCCTCGTCTGCGGATGGGGTGTCTCCCGGTTTCTGCGGAAATCCGACCCGCCTTCCGCGCGCGGCGCGGGCCCGAGGGGCGGACGGATCACCGCGATGGTCCGCACTGCGAACGACCCCGGATGGCCGCCCGCGCCCGATCCGCGTGAACTCGACGCGCTCCGCGCCGCCGCTCGGGAGGGGCACCCAACGAGTCCCTACCGCGAAGCCCTGTTCTCCATGGATCTCGTGCGTTCGCTGGACGGCGAGGCCTTGGTCGAGGCCTTCCTCGCCGGGCAGATCCGCGATGAGCTGGAGATCGCCGAAATGTTCGCGAAACTCGGGGCCGATGATCCGGAGCGGGCGCTGGATCTCCTTTGGGAAATCCCCGACCGCAGTCGGCGCAGCGCTGCTCAGAACGCGCTGCTCCGGGTCTGGGTGAAACGGGACGCGATGGGTGCCCTCGCGCGCGCCGCTGCCCTGCCGGATACCGAGTTCCGGAATCTTCTGGCGCGGGATTTCGCCATGGAGTGGGCGCGGCAGGATCCTTCCGCCGCCCTGGCCCGCCTGGAAGAACTGTCCCGACTCAGTGGTCCCTTCGGCGAGAATCTCGCCGAGTCGCTCCTCGCGACCTGGGCGCAGAGCGACTTCGGTGCCGCAGAAGCCTGGGTGCTGGTACAACCCGAGTCCCCGCCACGCGCCGGGAGGCTCGACGCCCTCCTCCTCGGGCATGTCGCGATGCTCCAAGCCGCGGAGGCGCTCGACTTCGTTCTCGATCGGCCGGAGAACGCCGCCTTGCAGAAGCACCTCGACGAGACACTTCGAAGCTGGGCGATGGGAGATCCCGGTGCCGCCGTCGGGCGCTTTGCCGCCCTGCCCGCCCATCATCCGGCCTGGAAGGAAACCGAGGCGCTCGGCGGTGCCGCCGCCATGCACCAGCTCATGGTCGCCAAAACCCGCGACGCCGGGACCGTGTTGGAACTCAGCCAGCAGCTCCCCGAAGGCGAGGCCCGAAACGACTTCCTCCTCGGCGCGGCGAATACCTTCAGCTCGAACGACATTCCCGCTGCCCGCGAGGTCGTCGAGGCCATTCCCGAAAGTCGCCAGCGCACGGACGCCACTGGCATGCTCACGGAACTCTGGATGCGCCAGGATCCTGTCGCCCTCTCCGAATGGCTCGCCACCCTTGACCCCTCGCCCAGCCGCGACAGCGGAGTGGAGCGCTTCGCCACCCTCCTCGCCGAGTCCGACCCCGAACGCGCCCGCCAATGGGCGGAAACGATCGGCGACGAGCGCGAGCGCGGACACGTCTTGGAGCGGCTTTCGGAGAAGAAAACGGGAGAATAGTGAGAACGGGGGGGATCGCCGCCCCGACGGAGAACGGACATCCTTGTCCGTTTCCTTGCGACATAGCATGCCTTCACGATTCCAAGCGGCAACTTCAATGGCCCCGCACCGCCCAACCGCCTGCGCCCGCACCCCCCGAACGGGCCGGGAGCCCCGTTCTCCGTCCGTTCGGTGCAATCCGGGTTGGTGATTCGCGCCTTCATCGTTATCGTGCTCGCATGATCGCGCCGGACGATTGGATCGAAATTCCCGCCGAGTTTCGCGGACTCGACTGGCGGAGTGCCGTGGCCATTTATCGCCGGAATCTTCCCCATTGGAGGCAGGCGGGTGCCACCTATTTTGTCACCTTTCGCCTTTTTGATTCGCTTCCGACGCATGTCGTCGATGAATCGAACGCGGAATCCAAGGTGTGGCGGAAACGTTTTGCTGGGTTGGGTGGTGCCCGAGCGTCGCCCGGGGTTGCCGAGGAATACCGGCGCTTTCAGCGCTCCCAACAGAAGCGCATCGAGGCGGTGCTCGATTCCGCGCAAGGGGCCTGCGTTCTCGAAGATCCTGAATGCCGTAACCTCCTGGGCGGTGCCCTGCATCATTTCTCCGGGCAGCGCTATGACCTTTATTCCTATGCGATCATGCCGAATCACGTCCATGTTGCCGTTCGTCCGCACGAGGGGGCGGATCTCGAAGGGTTGCTCCAGACATGGAAAGGCTATTCGGCGACCGAGATCAATCGATTTCTCGGGCGTAAGGGCCCACTATGGCAGGCGGAGAACTATGACCGAATTATCCGCGACGAGGAGCATTTTCGGAAAGTCATCCGCTCTATCGCCAACAATCCGGTCAAGGCGGGGATTTCATCCGAGAGGGCGACCACCGCGGTCTTTGTCCGGACGGCTTCGACGCCACCCGCGTAATCCGCCGGAGAACGGACATCCCTGTCCGTTCCCTTGCGACATCGCCTGCCTTCACGATTCCAAGCGGCATCCCACCGGCTCCGTACCGCCAAACCCCCTTCGCCCGCACCGCCCGAACGTGCCGGGAGCCCTGTTCTCCGTCATGACCCGCGCCGATACCCGCAAATGAAGCGGGGCATTCCTCCTTACAGGCTCTCGTAATCATCGATCTCCAGCATGGGCGCGCAGCCGAAAGGGGCGGTGTTCACGCTCGCGAGGTCGAGTTTTCCCCCACGGATCCGCAGGGTCGGAAAGCCGCCGGAATGCCGTTCGTAAATGTCGCCGTGTTCCGCGAGCATGGCATTCCGGACGACGGCGGGCCACATCGACAGTCCGCGGAAGTAGTGGTGGCCGTTCCGCTCGATGTGGGGAAGTCCGAGGAGGGCCATGACGGCGAGATCCTGGAGGAGGGCGACGGGGCCGACGTTGGCGAGATCCTCACCGCTGAGGATGGACGGGTGTTTCGG
>JAHEDC010000405.1 GCA_024641425.1 Verrucomicrobiales bacterium
GGGCGTGGAGAACGCGTTAGTGGACATGGTTGCCGATGACTATCTTGTCGTGAGTTTCCGTCTCAATCTCGCTGCGGAGGGCGTGCTTCATTGGATTGAGTTCAGCGGGGATCTGGGACAATGGGACAACGTGATGGCGAATTTCGTGAAAGTCTCGACCACCAACAATGGCGATGGATCAGCGACAGTTCGCTACCGCTCGATTACCCCTTGGTCGACGGCGAACGCACGAGCCTATTACCGGATCGGAGTCTCAGGTTGATCCCGGGCGCATTACTCTTTCCCCTGCAGGAAGCCACTGTCAGCCAACCATTCGCGGAATCGCCATGGCCAGGCTCCAGCCGAACTCTTGTTGTCCGCGCGATAACCGAAACCATGGCCGGTTCCGGAGTAAATGAAGAGGGCGGCTTGCACGCCGGCCTTCTTGTATTTCAGGTATAACTCCGCCATCCCTTCGGAAATATCCTGCCGGTCGTCATAGCCGCAGGCGATGAAGACAGGCGGGCTGTTTTTGTCCACCGTGTAACGCGCGGAGCGACCGGGGTAGATCAGGGCCTCGAAATCGGGACGGCATCCCTGCCTCGCGATGGGGTCGGCGGCGTCTGTTTCTCCGGCATCATGGCGCATTCCGGCCAGTGCCGCGAGTTCTCCACCGGCGGAGAATCCCATCACGCCGACCCGCGACGGATCAATTCCCCACTCTTCCGCACGGCTCCGGACGAGCCGGATCGCCCTTTGCGTATCGACTAGCGCGTGCCCGTCCACGGAATAAGTCGAGCCTTCCTCCTCGGCGAGTCGGTATTTCAGGACGAAGGCGGCGATGCCGTGATCGGCCATCCACTCGCCGAGGCTGAAACCCTCGTGACCCAGGCAGAGAACCCGGTGTCCCCCTCCCGGAGCGATTACCACTGCGGCACCCGTGGCTTTGTCCCCTGGCGGCAGGAAGGGCGTGATCGAGGGAATGTGGACATTGGAGACGTTGAATTTCCCGCCGCTACGGTCGACAATCTCCCCCTTTTCCGATTTCCCCTCGGATCCCGGCGCGGCTCCTGACCAGAGGGGAATGGCATCCGGCAAGCTATCGGCGAAGCAGGCAAAGGTAGAAACAGAGAGAAGAAGTCCGGTGGAGAGAATAGAATTCATAACGTAGGAAGTTACGCCGGCCACCAGCAGAGGGAAAGCGAGACTTGAGGGACACTCCGCCGATTCCACGGGAGTGCCTTTAAGGGACTGGAATCCGGATGACGTGGACTCGTCCAAAGCGAAGGGGGGAAACGCTTGGTTCGGGTTCGGTGAACGTGACGGTTTCGGTTCCATCCCCGTTATCGAAGGCGAGGCCGACCTTAACCGGCAATGGGATCCAGTCCAAGAGATTCGCACTCGCTTCCGCCATGATCGTAAGATCGAGGGCGTTCACCGGGCGTCGGAAAGTGACTTGGAATCTTCCGTCGCCGCCAAGGCTTGCGCCGGGGCGGCTCCCTGCCGGAACGGGGGCATTTGGCGAAAGCCCGAAAGTATAGCGAAGGAGGTTCGGGGTGCCGTCATTCAGTGGGGTGGAGAGGGGAGACGTCACGAGGTCTTCGTCAATCTCGATCTGTGTGAAATGGGTTCGCTGCCAGACCTCGAACTGGGTCGCAAAGCTCCCGTTCGGAGCACCTGGGGTTCCGTGGCGAATTCCGGAAATGCCCCATTGGCCGGGGTCGTTCCATGCTGATACCGGTGCGGATTCGTCAATGACCCCCAGCGAGTAACCCGCCCCATCGGTCGCAGGATACCAGGCATCCGTGAAGGTAAATGTCTGGATGATGTTCCCCGAGGCATCACGCAGGGTCACGGTTTCCCCCGCATTGGCGAGTCGAGTCGGCGTATAGGTGCCGACTACATTGATTCCCGCTCCATAGCGGGCTCCGAAGGCGGCCTCGTCGCCGACGACGACGACAAACGCGCCGGGAGAAAGCAGGGTGCCGGGCGGAAAGGTGAAGGTGATACCGCTGCTGAACGCGACGCCACTGATGTCGAGGTCTTCGGAGCCAATGTTGCGCAGTTCGATGAATTCAAAGTCGTTCGCGTTCGAACTGGCGGCGAGTTCAACTCCCACGGGCTCCGCCGGATGATAATGGAGTTCGGTAACACGCAGGAACTCGTAAGGCGTAGGTGTAGTCAATGTATTCGTGATCACCATCGAGTGGGTGTTGAGTTGATTGCCTTGAAAGTCGTAAGTCTCGAGCGTGATCGGGTTTGCTCCCGGAACGAGAGGAACCGTTACCGCCCAGGTGTTGCCGCTCGTCCATGTCGTGGGAAGCGATGTCCCACTACCAGCGAGCCGGAATTCACGGATGTTTATCCATCCTTGACCCTGGAGGATCGCCTCTGTCGCGTTCAAGGTGAAGTCTCCGCCGCCTGCGGTCGAGACGCTGAACGGGACGTTCGCGGGAATCTGGGTCAGGGCGAAAGCGCCACGCTGGGCGATGTATCCGGAAGAGCCGGAGTAACTTTGCCCGACGACATCCCCGTAATGTTGGAGCCACGGATCCATGTAACCCGTATTGAAAGTGGTTGTAACAAGATCGTGGACATGGCCCCAGTAAAGCCGCGTGTTTCGGGGAATGTCGATGACGCGCCGCAGGTTTCCGGTGGGAGTCAACATCGATGAAGTGGCGGCTGCGGTGAAGACGAAATCCATGTCCCACGGAAGAGCGGTGACGCCGATGCCATCTTCGGGAACATACACGCGGATGTTATGACGGAGCCCGCCACTGACAAACGTGTCGCCAATCCCGCACAGCGTCATGAGCGCGGTGTAGCGAAGCCATTCATCGACATTCATCACACGGTCGATTTCCTGTTCGAGCTGTGGAGCGGGAAGGGCCATCGTCTGGCAGAAAGCGATGAGCCCTGAGTAATCATCCCGAACCTCGCCGGTGCGGATCTCGAAGGGGCCGCGGTACTGCTCCTTGTCTGCTCCGAGATTCGTGAAATCGGTGCCGATATGGGTGAAGGGGACGGGTGGCTTGGCGCTTTCGGGGTTGCCGTCGACGGTGGTGGTCGGATCATAAGTGATGTCGAGATTGAAGACGGAACCTCGCGAGCCGTTCTCAAACTGGGAATCGGTGAAGACGGTGCCGTAACCGGCGAGGATCAATTCCGCAGGTCCGGTATGGACGGCGCGAGGTGCGATGAAATAAACCAGGTCATCATACATTCCCGGCACGCCGGCATGGGTGAACATGTGCTTCACGAAGATCTCATGCTGCTGGCGCACGGCGGGCGCGCGACCCGAGCGGTCGACGCCGATGCTGCCGTGCACGCCACGGAAGAGATGATCGGCGGGAAATCCGAGATTGAAGCCGGTGTAGCTATCGCCGTCCCGGGCTCGGCCCGCTCCACTGCCACGGAGCCGAACGGCGACATCGTAGAAGGCCTCGTTGTCGTTGTAGATGACCGTGCCTCCGAGCCGCTCGTTGCTCATCACATTGAATTGACCGAGGAGGAAGTCCCGGTCGGTATCCAGCATGATCAGTCGCAGTTTGTGCGCGGAAATTGTCGGGTCCTGGCCGTCTGCGACTTGATAGAGCGCGCGGGAAGCTGCTCCGGCGGCGGGTTCCGCCGAGGCGGCGGCGAGTCCGTCTTCTGCGACAACGTAGAATTGAACAATGGATCCCGCGCTGCGGCCCTGAATGGTACCGACATAGTGCCCGCTTCCGGTGTCGGTCATCGTGAACGAGTCGGAACCGGCGCCATTGTAGTTGGTTCGGAGGGTGACGGTTCCGACGCCGTCGGGATCGGTGATATCGACGGAAATCGTGACCGCCTCGTTCGCTGCCGGTTGCAGGGGGAAGTGCCGAAGATTGGAAAAGGTCGGGCCGATGTTCGGTTCCAAGCGCGAGTTGGCCGTGCCGGGAGTGCCGAGGAACTCCGGAATGTCGAGGGCGGTGGTGTGGGCGAGTTTCGCGTAGTAGGCGCTGGAGTGGAGAAGATTCGAGCCGCCGATCCAACGGGCCCTGAATGTCACCTTGTATTCCTGCCCATCCACGAGGGGCGCATTCCCGGCAAAAGTTGTTTCGAGATGATTGTGTCGGGTGTCGCTTCCACCGTTTGCGACGAGTCGGAGTACTTTGTTCCCGCCATTGCCGGGTTCGGCGATGACTTCGCTGTGGCGGTGGGTTCCCAGAAAGCGCCACTTGTCGGCATTCGCGAAGAGACCGTTTTGAATCAACTCCTGAGCCGCCCCATCGGGATCCCTCACCACGCTAAGATCATCGACGAGGATTTCGCCCGCTTCAAGCAGGCCAAGTCGAAACTCATTCCAGGTTGTGAGGCCGAAACTTTGTCCCGCGGTCAGACGGTAGGAGATGGTTTGCCAACTCGATTTTCCGGACTCATTGCTCGCGGCCCACGCTCCCGGAGAAGCATTGTCGGCGTCAGGATGCCGGAGTTCGAGGCTTGAGCCACCGCCGTCGGGAAGCGAAGGCCAACGGCCTCCGTCGAAATAGCAAACTTCGTCCACAGGGTTTCCCGAAGCATCCTCAATTCGAATCCTGTCCCCGCTGTTTCGGAGGCTCCCCTTGAAATCTCCGACGATCCGGTTGGCAAACGCGGGATACTTCACAGCGAGGGCAGTCGCATCGCGGGCGATGAGGAGATAGCCATTGGGGGCGAGAGTCATCCCGTTGGAAAACGCCAGGCCGACGCCCCCATCGAGCGACCAGCCGGTGAGGTCAACGGTTTCGCCGCTCCGGTTGAATAACTCGATCCATTCCTCGTTGTTATCGACTAGGGTCGAGTCAGGGCGCATATGGTACATGATCTCGTTGATGACAATGGCATTCGAGAGCGTGAACGCATTCGACGTCCCGAACGTGGTCGACGAGGGGGTAAGAAAGCGCCCGTCATGCTGGTCGGAACGCGCCTGGGCCGTTGACTTCACAATGGCCGCGTCCCGCGTCGAGGCATTGCCGGAGGCGAGGAGGAAGACGCGCTGACCAATCGCGGGCCGAAATCCGAGGGTGGCTTCGTCGACCACCAGAAAGCCGCCTGGCGCGAGCGATTGCGCCGGGAAAGCATAACTCCCGCCGCCCGCAATTCCGGTCGTCCGAAGGATGAATCCTTCCAAATCGATGGGCGCGGTTCCGGTGTTGCGCAGTTCGATACGGAAGTTCGTATCGTTCGAACCTGATATCTCGCTGATCACGACCGGTGCCAAGTTCGGAGGAGCGATCACCGCGAAGGAACTGAGCTTGGCTGCGATGACAATGTCCGGATTGTCGGGGCCATAGATCTCGAGTTCGTCGATGGCGATGCCGCTGTCGGAAACCTTAACGCGTATCGCCGTTGCCTCGACCGTTCCGCCTCCCGTCAGTGTCACGCCATACTCGTGACGGCGGAACTCGGTGAAAGTCGGATCGCCGAAATCGTAGCGAAAGGTTGCCACGGTTTCCCACCCCGTGCCGGCGTTGCCTGTTTCGGAGGTCGAGGTCCCCGGAGTGGCGACTCGGGTGATCTGGAGGGTATAGGTTCCGAGCGACCGGTCGCTGCACTGTCCACCGCAGGCATCGGTGGCGTTGTTCCCGTTGTCCCGCCCCCATGCGATTCGGTCGAATGATACCAGTCCTCCGAAAGCAAGGCCGATGTACTGGTTGGCCGTTCCCGCACCGATCCAACTGTTGCTGTTCCCGTAGTATCCATCGTTGATGGCGGTAATCAGATGAATCCCGAAGCCCAGTTCTCCGGAGCCGAAGGGAACGGTTCCCTGCGAGGCCAGAGCGAGGTTCTCGGGAACGGCAGCTCCGCCGGGTGGCGCGCCCGCATCGAAATGGTCTCCATTGTTTCCGTCCCATGAAATGGCGTAGCCGGCCGACGGAGTGAGGACAAGGGGACTCAAGGGAGCACCGGGGCCGCCGGCCTCGCTGTAAAGTTCGATCTCATCGACGGCGGTGCCATTTCCGATACCATTGCCAGGAACCGTCAACCGGATTCCGGTCGCCATGACCTCGTCGAAGTTGTAGCGATGGCGTGCGTGCGGGGCCGCGAAATTCGGGCCCCCGGCGCTTTGATAGTCGAGGGTTCCAATCGTAACCCAGTTCCCGGAGGCGGTCGCTCCGTTCGGGTTGGGGGTTTGTGTGTACTGGAGCGT
>JAHEDC010000406.1 GCA_024641425.1 Verrucomicrobiales bacterium
GACCGCGTGGACTTCGGGCCCCAGGCCGATGGCGTCACCGAAGGCCTCTACCGGGATGGATTCCCGCACGTGGCGACCCTCAGCCAGCCGAGTCCTGCCGCGCCGAATGTGCTCGTCGGGATTCTTGAAGTCACGCGGGAGGGTGAGAATGTCAACGTCATCGCCGATACGACACCGGGGTGGAAATACCGCCTTTATTCCAGCCCCGACCTGGAGTTCTGGAAGTCGGAACTCGCCCCGGTGACGGCCTCTGGGGAATCGGTGGAATTCATCCTGCCGCACAACGAAAGCGAGCGGATTTACCTTCGTGTAGGAATAGCTCCCTGAGGGTGAATGGGTGCGGAGGAGGCACCGCGGAGCGGATCGCCGCCTTGAAAAATCGTGTGGCGTGCCGTATCAGCGCCTATCCTTATCCGAGTATTCTTCCCCAAGCATGAAATCCCACGTACTTCCTTCCCTCCTTCTTGTCCTTTCCACCGCGGTCGCGCCCGCCGTGCCGGTCATCAACCACGGCGATCCATGGCGCTACCGGAAAGGCGTTTCCGCGCCGCAGGGGAGCTGGCAGACGATCACGGAGGGGACGCTCGATGCCTCCTGGCTGACGGGGCCGGGGGGATTCGGCTACGGGGACGGCGACGATGCGACGATCCTGTCCGATATGATGAACGGCTATCGGACCGTCTACATCCGGCGGGACTTCACGGTGGCCAATGGCACCTTGCCTGCAACGGACAAGGTGATTCTGACCGTCGATTACGACGATGGCTTCGTAGCCTATCTTGACGGCGTCGAGGTTGCGCGTGGAAACGCCCCCGGCAGCGTAGGCACCGAGCCCGCCTTCAATGCCGGGCCGTCCTCCACGCGCGAGGCCTCCGGCGGCGGCACCGGAGCCCAGCCCGCCCAGGCGTTCGATCTCGGCACCGTCGCTTCGGTGCTTCCGGACGGGGACCATGTCCTCGCCGTTCTTGGAATGAACGAATCGCTTACCTCGTCCGATTTCTCCCTCATCGTCGATCTCGCCACCCAGGCGCCGCCGCCACCGGTGCACTGGACGCTCGCGAACAGTCCGATCACCCTTGCCAGCACGTTCACGGTGGCGACCGGGCAGACGCTGACGATCGATGCCGGCGTCGAGGTTCGCTGTCCGTCCGGGACGGATGCCATCGCCTGTTCCGGTATCATCGAGGCGAACGGCACCGAGGCGGCGCGGATCCGCTTCGTGCCCTCCACCGGAGGTGGCACTTGGGGGCGCGTGCTTTTTCAGGGTCCACTTCCCTCGCGGATGGCGTACTGCGATTTTGAACGCGGCAACTCCACCGGCATCGTCCGGGGGAGAAACTCGGATGTCACCCTCGACCACTGCCGCTTCCTCGACGTCAACGTCCAGATGGTCGACTTCATCAATACCTCCTGCGTCGTTCAGTACTGCGAATTCGACAGCATCGACGGCGCCGAGCTGCTCCACTTCACCACCATGCCCTCCAACGGCCACGCCCTCATCGCCTACAACCTCTTCGGCGTCCCGGGCACTCTTGTCTCCGGCGGCTACAACGACATCATCGACTTCACCGGCGGGAACCGCCCCGGGCCTATTCCGCGCTTCATCGGCAACATCTTCGTCGGCGGCGGCGACGACGTCCTCGACATGGACAGTACCGACGCCCACATCGAGGGCAACATCTTCATGAACATCCGGAAGGAGGCCTCGAGGTCCTCCAGCTCGAATCCGATCACGACGGGCGCGGAGGATGCGAATGACTCCGAACTCGTGATCTGCCGGAACTTTTTCTTCAATAACGAGCACAACGTCATGATCAAGGATCACGGTACCGTCATTCTGCAGAATAACACGACGCTGACCCTCACCGACAATCCCCTGAGCAAGAATACGGATTCGGATGGCAACGAGGCACCGGGAATCATCATGTTCGGCGAGCCATGGCGGGGGTTCCCCTACGGTGACGGCGTGCATTACGAGGGCAACATCGCCGCCGATCTCCAGGTGGCGGATCCTTGGCCGATTTTCTCCACCGCCATGATGGCACCCCCTACAGGAACCAGCTGTTACCTTTTGCGGGGCCATAATTGTATCGAGGGATTTCTCCAGCCCGGACCCGGAAACATCGACAGCGATCCGCTCTTTGTTGACCGCACCGGCATCGACCACACCAATATTTTGCAGAAGCTCGCCCTCCAGCCGGGCAGTCCGTGTATCGCCACGGGACCGAACGGGTTGGACATGGGCGCGTTGGTACCGGCGGGAGCGACGATCACCGGGGAGCCGGTCGGAACGACTAGCGCGACGGGCGCCACCCTCGTGGTCGCGGGCCCGGGCATCTGGGCCTACCGCTGGCGGGTGAACGGCGGAGCGTGGAGTAGCGAGATTTCTCTTGTGCCGCAAGCGATCTGGGATGGCGCGCCCTTTTCGGCGACGATGTTCGACAACGCGCCGCCCATCGTGCTCAGCGGGCTAGCCGATGGCACATACACCGTCGAGGTGCAGGGGAAAAACTCCGCCAAGGACTGGCAGGAAACACCCACGGTTTCGAAGACGTGGACGGTTCAGACCGGCCCGCTCGACACCGACATGGACGGCATGCCCGATGACTATGAGACCGCGAACGATTTCGACCTGAATGATCCCTCCGACGCCGACGAGGACGCCGACGGAGATGGCTCGACCAACGT
The DNA here is from genome assembly GCA_024641425.1 of Verrucomicrobiales bacterium. GTDB lineage: Bacteria > Verrucomicrobiota > Verrucomicrobiia > Verrucomicrobiales > DEV007 > JAHEDC01. Next base: position 2,689 of record JAHEDC010000406.1, read on the forward strand.
GCAGGAATTTGTCGCGGGCACGTTGCCGCGCAATGCGGCGAGTGTGCTCACGCTGCAGGGCGGGACGATTTCGGGCGAGGATGTGAATTTCCAGTTCGAGGCGGTGGCCGACAGATCCTACCAGGTGCAATGGAGTGCCACTCTCGGGGCAGCCTCGTGGGCCGAGGTCGCGACCATCCCCGCCGGAACCGGTGGCATGAAGACCGTCGTGGACCTTGGCGGCGCGACCAGCGACCGCCGCTTCTACCGCCTCGTCACCCCGGCGCCCTTGCCCTGAGGGAGCCGGGCGGCAAGAAGGAGGAGCATGGCTCCGATGAAGAGCGCCCCGAAGGCGAAGGTGGCCATCGCGAACATCCTTGCGAAAAAATAGCCGGCGTGGCCCTTGGCATAGGGATCATCGTAGCCTGCCGACATCCACGAGGGAACGATCATCGCGGCCCATGCGAAGCCAATGAGGGCGGTCACGAAGGAAGCGAAACCGGTCCAGCGGAGAATGCGGGGCCATGGCCATGGCGTGGAGCGGATTGCAGCAGCGGTAGCGGTTTCGGCATCAAGGGAGGATGGGCTGGGTGAGATCATGCCACACCCTTCACCGGCAAAATGAAGCGCCGATGAAGGCCGAATGCATTAGCGGTGAAACTCGATGGCCCCCGAAGGGAAGGCCGGGGAACTGCCTGGCGAATGATAGGAGAGGCGCCGGGAGCGCGCCCTTCACGCGTCGGGCGTGACAGCTGAAGGCGTGGCAAGGGCCTCGGTAATGCGCTTTTCCAAGGCGAACCGGAAGGGTTTGAGCTGCGGGCCGCTGGTCTGGGTCAGGACGATCCCGATGATGTCGTTTTCAAAATCGATCCAACAGTCCGTGCCCGATGAGCCCGTGTGGCCGAGCACCGTGGCCTTGCCGTCGGCGTCGCGTTTGCGGATGGCAAGACCGCCCCGCGCGGTCGAGCTGCAGGGGAAGCGGGAGAGCATCTCGGAGATTGTCTCGGGCGCGAGGAAGGGCCGACCGTCGTGGATGCCCCCATTGCGGATCATGAGAAGCCAGCGGGCGAGATCCGGTGCGGTCGAAAGGACGCAGCCCCCGGAGGCGCTGTAGTCGTTCGGGCCCGGGAGGAGGCGTGCGCGATCCGGGAGCAGCTCGCCCTTTTTGCCCAGGTGATAGCGGGTCGGCATTTTCCCGAGCTGCGTGACGGTGACGGAGTGTCGGTAGAAAGTGTGAGCCATCCCGAGCGGCCCGGCCAGTTCGGCGACGAGCAGGGCGTTGCGCGGTCGGTCGGCCGCGACCTCGAGAACCCGCGCGGCGACGTCCGTGCCGATGCCGCTGTAGGCGTAGCGGCGCCCGGGCTCGGCGGCGAAGGGATAGTCGGCAGCGAAGCGCTTCACGACCTCGCCCAGCGGAAGGTCGCGCGTCCAGGACGCGAACCACGGGCGACCGCCGGGGGCTTCGTCGGCGCGCATGCCCGACGTGTGGGTGAACAGCTCGAGGGTACTCGGCGCCCTCGGGACGGCGACACCCGAGGCGAGGCGCGGATCGTTGAATTCCGGGAGAATTGCGGAAATCGGTCGCGAAAGATCGAGGGCTCCCTTCTCGGAAAGTCGAAAGGCCACCGTGCCGAGCAGTGGCTTGCTGATTGAGGCGATCGCCGCCGGGGTGTCAAGAAGGAACGGGACCCCGGTCTTCCGGTCCGCAAAGCCGAAGCCTTCGCCAAAGACGACCGAGCCACGATGCAGGATGAGAACGCTTCCGCCCGCGATTTTGCCGTCGGCCACCGCCGCCTTGAGGATGTCGCGCACCGCCGAGAAATCCGGGGCCGCCAGCGCGGGAACGGCGAAGTAAAGTGAGGCGCAAAAAACGACGCGGAGGGGCATTGCTCCCGTGGTGGCTAACGGCCGGTGGATTTCAGGAATCCAAGGGAGCGGAGGAAGGCGTCCATCTTCGCGACCGTGTCGGTATAGTCCGAGTCATCGCCCCGGCCGGCGTTGAAGAAGCCGTGGGCGCGGCCTTCGTAGGAATGGAGATCGCAGCGCTTGGCGAGCGCTTTCATCTTCTTCGCGAAGGCGGCGACGTTCGCGTGGGGCACGGTGGTGTCTGCGGTGCCGTGGAAGACAACGGTGGGCGGCGCGGCTTTGGTGACGTGATGGTTCGGGGAAATGGCCTCCCAGTTCGGCCCCGCTGCCTTGTGACCCCAACCTTCCGCCGAGGTGTCGATGACGGGATTGAAAAGGGCGAGGGCCTGGGGCTTCGAGCTGATCGTCGTGTCCTCGCCGGGCGCGTCGAAGCCGTCGATGAGACCCGTGCAGGCCGCGACGTGGCCGCCCGCTGACCCACCGCCGGCCGCGATCTTCTCCGGATCGACGCCGAGTTCCGCCGCGTGCGTCCGCACCCAGCGGATCGCGCTTTTCCCGTCCTCGACGCAGGCGAAGGCGTCGGTGCCGTGGCTGTTGCGCGTCCGGTACTGGGCGCTGATCGCCACCATCCCGAGCTCCGCGAGGTGGCGGCAGTGGGGGAAGAACTGCGCGGGTGTCCCGCTGACCCACCCGCCGCCGAAGAAGAAGACGATGGCCGGCCGCGAGTCGTCGGCCTTCCAATCGGCGGGCTTGAAGACGTGGAGCATCAGTTCGCCCTTGTCCGTCTTCTTGAAGGGGAGGACGACATCGGGCTCCTGGCCGAAGGCGAGACCGGAGAAGGCAAGAGAGGCTAAAAGAAAAAAGCGCATGATTCAGGGCTCCACGGGGAGAACGGTCTCTTCGGTGGGGAATTCCGCCGGGAGGGGGATGGTGACGTTGCCGGTGATGGCCCATTCGGTGCCGCGCTGGAGGGTGGCGTAGAAGCCGACGCATTGCATCGAGTAGTCGGCGTGGCCCATCGGGGTGTGGAAGACGCGGCCTTTGCCGTAGGCGATGGTCATGATCATGGGCTCGTTCTTGCCGGATTTCTCGCTGTGCGCGTAGGCGAGGACTTCGACGTTCTCGGCGGGGCCGCGGAGGGAGTCGTAGAGTTCGTCCTTGGCGTGCTTCCACGAGGCGGGCATCCCCTTGATGATCGGGTGCTCGGGCTGGTGGGCGACGACATTGAACTCGTGCTGCGGGCCGTGCGAGCCGCCCGGGCCGGGGCCGGGATCGCGCATGAGCTTGCCGTCCTTGATATAAAGGTAGGGGCCGTGCTTCTGGTTGCGTCCGCCCCAGCCTCCGAGCCCGATCATCTTGTTGAACTCGTCCCACTGGGGGAAGGAATTGTTGGCGGCATGGATGACGATGAAGGCCCCGCCGTCGGCGACGTATTTCTCGAAGGCCTTCTGGATCGGCTCGGGCCAGAGTTCTCCGTTGTAGTTGCTGAGGACGGCGTCGTATTGCGCGAATTCCGGGTTCCAAGCGGCCCAGGCGTCCTTGGCGGCGCCCTTGGGCGGGCTGGTCGATACGGTCACCTCGAAGCGGCCGCAA
>JAHEDC010000407.1 GCA_024641425.1 Verrucomicrobiales bacterium
AATTATGTATTCGCGTCCGAGGAGTACAATGAGTACACGAATTCCCAGTTCAATGACAAGTTCGCGTTCTTCTTGGATGGCGTGAACATCGCCTTGATTCCCGGCACTTCCACAGAAGTATCGATCAATACGGTCAATGGCGGAAACCCACTCGGGACGGGTGCATCGAACCCCTCGCTTTTCAATAACAACGACTTGCAGGATGGCGGGCCGTTTTTTGATATCGAATACGATGGATTCACAGATGTATTTACTGCCCAGGCGTTGAACCTCACCCCCGGATCCCACACAATTGAACTCGTGATCGTGGACATCGGGGATGCAGGGTGGGATTCTGCCGTTTTCATTCAGGCCGGTTCCTTCTCCGGAACGCAGACGCCCGTGCCGGATGGCGGATGGAGTCTCGCCTTGCTCGGCATTTCGCTGGGTGGCTTGCGCTTTATGAAGGGCAGGTTCCGCAACAAGACGGCGGCCTAAAACCTCCTCCGGGACTTGAGGGCCTCTCCCGGCCTTCCGTCCCACCTCTTACCGAAGAGGATTCGGGGATCCCGGCGTGACTTGAGGCGCCGGGATCCCCTTTTTTGTCTTCGTCCGGAAAGGGTAATCGACTTCGGGCGACGATTCCGCAGGTGCCGAGCCCCGTCGTCCATCCGAATGAGTTCGCGCGGCAAAGCCTGCCTTATACGCTCTCCCGTTAGCACCACTCCGCGCCCTTGGAATTGAGGAATGGCGTCAGGTATCGAACCCATTGACTCGGAAAAGTAGGGCCGGATGCCATTCCCTCGATCCACGGAATCAGATTGAAGGAAGGCGCCGAGTCCTTCAGGCGCATCGCATTCGTGGCCGTAGGAAATACCAAAAGGATCGATTTTCTGGGAATCAAAAACTGCAGTTGACGCGAGACGAATCGCACGTTTGTCTCCGCGCCGCGCGTCTGCAACTCTTAACCCCGGGTTTCTTGAGGCGCCTTTCCTTTATGGAAGGCGCCGACTCGAAGGTCTGAAATGATTTCTTGATCTCCCCACCCGTCGGCCTGGACGAGCGAATCCCTCGATGCCGACTTCCATCCATCGTCGCGCCTTCGCGCACGCGGACGGTGAAAGTCCCCTCTCTCGCTTGTGAAATATTTCACAAATGGCTTGCCCGCGAATTTCGGCCATGTAACGTGGTTTTCCAGAACGACCCGCAATCATGGCCACGACAACCGCACCCGCCGCATACGACTCGAAGATCGAAGGCAATGTCATCTTTACCCGCCTCGATTCGGCCATCAACTGGATGCGAAAGAATTCCCTCTGGCCGATGCCGATGGGGCTTGCCTGCTGCGCCATCGAACTCATGGCAACCGGCGCGAGCCGCTTCGACATCTCCCGTTTTGGCGCGGAGGTGATGCGTTTCTCGCCCCGGCAGGCCGATGTCATGATTGTTTCCGGAACGGTGACCTACAAGATGGCGCTGGCGGTGAAGCGGATCTGGGATCAGATGCCGGAACCGAAATGGTGCATCGCCATGGGCGCCTGCGCCTCATCCGGCGGCATGTATCGCTCCTATGCGGTGCTTCAAGGGATCGACAACCTGATCCCCGTCGACGTTTACATCTCCGGCTGTCCGCCCCGCCCGGAGGCCCTGCTTGAAGGCTTCATGCGCCTCCAGCGCAAAATCGAGGGAGAGCAATCGACGGTGGCCCAGAAGAAAGGCCTCATCGATAGCCTCACCGACGAGGCCTAGTTCCCCACGCTCCTCAACGACCATCGCCATGTCTGTCGCCGAATCCGTCGCCGCCCTCCGGGAGAAATTCTCCGATCAGATCCTTTCGGAATCCGATTTCCGCGATGAGAAAACGGTCGTCATCGCCCGCGAGGCGATTCACGCCGTCTGTCTTTTCTGTCGTGACACGCTCAAATTCGACTATCTCGTCGATATCTCGAGTGTGGACAACATGGGCGGGGATCCTCGATTCGAAATGGTCTACGCGTTGTATTCCTATGAAACGCATCAACACCTGCGACTCAAGGCCGCCGTTCCGGAAGACGCGCGTCAGGTGGATTCGGTGGTGGATATTTGGGCAACCGCGAACTGGCATGAGCGCGAGGTTTTCGACATGATGGGCATCGAGTTCCCGAAGCATCCGGATCTCCGCCGCATCCTGATGTGGGAAGGGTTCCCCTTTTTCCCGCTTCGGAAGGACTTCCCGCTTGCGGGCAAGCCCAGCGAGATGCCGGAGGTGGCCTTTTCGGACCGGGCCCCACTCGCTGGTGGCCCGTTTGTCACGGTGCCCGATGCAACCGGCACCGTGGCCCGGGAACCCCGCTCGCGGGACTTCAAGTAAGAAAGGCATTCCCCCCGGGGAAAAGCCCCTCCCTTACTCCTCGCCCCCCGTTTCCCCGGCCTTCGTCCCTTCCGGCCCCTGCTGCGTCGTCGGCACTTCGGGGCGTTCGGCAAGGGCAATGGGAACGACCATTACCCGCACCTCCCGAAGCCCGCGGAGCACGTCGAAATTCACGCTTTCGCCTGCGGTAAGGTAGAAGCAGGCGTCCACGACATCCTGGTATTCCCGCACCTTCCGTTCTCCGATCCGGCAGACGATATCGCCGATCTGAAGACCGGCGGTCGAAGCCGGAGATTCGGGTTTCAGCATCTTGATCTCCGGCGAGGTCGTTCCCGCCTCCATGCCGAGACCGAGCCAACTCTGTTCCACTTTCCCGTTCTTGTGGTAGTCGCGCAAAACCTTGTGCACCACTTCGACGGGCAGGACGTAGCTCACAGCAGTACCATGCTGTTCATGCATTTTCAGGAGAAGGACGCCACACACCTTCCCATCCCGGTCCAGAACCGGGGCTCCAAACGAGTCATCGCCTGCCCCCACGATATTGACGCGAAGCATCGAGGTCGCGAACGTCGACCCACGAAAATCCTTCTCCCGCCCCGAGAGGCGTCCCGTCAGGCACTGCTCGATGACATCGGTCGCGTGGTTGACGGCGAAGACGTAATCTCCCACCTCAAGGAGATGACTCCGTCCAAGTTCAACGCCCGGCGAGGCGTTGACGTTGTCGAGTTTCAGCAGGGCGACTCGCGTCGCGGGATCAACCGCGAGCAGGCGTGCGTTGAATTGCCTTCCTCCGTACCCGACGACAATCTTCTCACTCTCTTCCACCGTGGAAAGGACGGTGGCAAGCAGGCCCGCGCCATCCACGAAAAAGCCGCAGCCCGATTCCACGCCAAGGGCGGTGGTGGTATTGACCTGAACGACCGAGGTGCAGGCCTTCCGGAACACGGTGCTCCGAATGGCGGCCAGTTCCTCCTCCGTCTTGTCGGCACCGAGAGCCAAGGGCAGGATATCCCCCGAATGGGAAAGGCACATGCCCGCCAACACAATGACGGCACGTCGCGTGGAAGAAATCATCGGGAGGAAGGGACGGAATGATTCAAGCTAGAACTCGACGATGTCCGCGTCATCGATCTCGTACAGCCCCCGCTCGAACGAACGGGGCTCATAGATCGGCTGCCGACCGTCCGGAAGGAGCGGAAAGTCGCTCATGAGAGTACCCGGACGAGGATCGTCAAGGAGCCTGACATCGGGTGTGAGGAGGGAACTGACCGGAGTGACGGAACTAGGAGTGGAACCAGGGGTCGAGACGGTGGCCGGCGAAGGTTGGCGCTGCTCCCGCGCCACGACGAAGAAAATGAGCATGGCCGCCGCGTAGCTCAGACCCGCCCCAACGAGAAGCCGCTGGCGTCCAAATCCGGTCACGTAGGTTCCCAGACGCTCGAGAAAGAGTCCCACCGACGAGCGCTGGAGTAGGTCCGCGCGTTGCCGCCGCTGAAACTCGATCACGAAATCCTCCTGGAATCCCTCAGGAGGTTGCTCGTAACGCTTCAGGCGGATGAATCGCCGGACGTCTTCAAATTCGTTCTTGCTCATGAGGGATTGGAGAATCGGTTGGAACGGACGAAGGGCAAGGGAAATGGGTTTACGGTTCTGATCATCAACTATTTGCGGAATTCCTCCAGGTAGTTCTGTAACTGCCGGTGGGCGTAGAAGAGTCGGGAACGGACGGTTCCCGCCGACACTCCCAGAATCTCGCTGATTTCGGCGTGGGGCAGCCCTTGGATATCGAACATCGTCACGACTGCCCTGTGATCTTCTGACAACTGCATCATTGCCTCGTTCAATCTTTGCTGCAATTCCCTGAGATTCACCTCGTGGGACGGGCTATTCCCGGAAGTCATCTCGAGGAATTCCACGTCGTTTGCGATCCCGCTGTCGAGGTCGTCCAAGCTCATGCCCCGCCGACGATTCCGCTTCTTCAGGAAATTGAGGGTCATGTTCACCGCGATGGAATAGATCCAGGTGTAAAACGAGGAGTTGCCCTGAAAGCGCTTCAACGAACGATAGGCCTTCGCGAACACGTCCTGGAGGACATCACTCGCGTCCTCCCGGTTTGAGGTCATGTGGTAGACCAGCCCATAGAGGCGGTGGCTGTATTTGAGCACAAGCTCGTCGAAAGCCGTGGTGTCGCCAGCCTGAGCGCGTCCAACGAGGCCCTTATCTTCATCTGGTTTGCGTTGCTGAGTTGCGGGCATCCCGTAGTGGAGGACGGAGACAAAGAAACCCCGGATATCGTTCAAAATTCCAACTTCCCGGGGAGACGCTTCACGAGGTTTCCCATCCTAGCAGTCCCCCCCGCCTTGTCAAAGCGCGATCCCCCGCGCGGATCCCGCCTTGCCATTTTCAGGCGGAATGGGAAGGTAACCCCGGTCCTCCACTTTCTGCCGCTATGCCAAGCGCGAACCGCCTATCCCTCCCTACTCCGTCGCCTCGCTCCTTGTTCCCAACGATGCTTGGCGTCTTCCTCGTCTTCGCGATTTCGCCCCTCGGAGCCCAGGAGGAGCCGCAGCCTAGGCCTCTTGCGGGCGACGCCGACTACGAACGGGGTCTTGAGGCGATGACCGATCATCTTCCCGAAGTGGCTGCGAGCTGTTTCGGGAAAGCGCTCGCCGCTGGCAATCTTTCCGCGGCGGATCAAGGAACCCTCGAAGCGAAATTCCTCGAAGCGCTTGTCCGCTCAGGGCAGAACGAGAAGGCCCTGGCCCTGACGGATCCTTCCTTTCCCCGGCCCGTTGAAGCGAACGGTACGGCGCCCGAGCCCCCTCTTCCGACCGCGATGATCTTCTGGCGCGCCCTGGCACTCGCGGGATCGGGGCGCCTCGGAGAGGCCAACGGGCTCCTGACCGAAATCACTTCAAACCCCGATTCCTTTCCTGATTTCTACCAGGAAGCCGTCTTTACCCGCTCCTCGATTCTTCGCGCGCTGGGCTCGTCGAGTGAAGGAGAGGCGCTCAAGGTTCTCGACGCGTTCGTCCATCGTGTAAGCGATCCCGCGCCTTCACTGGAGAAGAAAAACGAGGCGTTCCTTCGAATCGCCGAACTCAACGCGTCGCTCAATCGATTCCGGGAGGCATCGGATACCCTTGCCCTGATCGCGTCGCCCACTCCCCTCCAGAATTCCGAGAGTTCTTACCTCCGCGCCCGCGTCGCTCTCGGGGAGAAACGCTGGAAGGATGCCATCACCGACTTTTCCATCCTCGCGACCAAATCGGTGGATCCTCGGTCAGTCCCCGACCGCATGCGCGAGCTTGCGGTCATCGGACTCGCCGACGCACTGAGTGGAGGGGGCCGGCGTCCGGAGGCGATCTCACTTGTGACCGACTTCATCACTTCAAACCCTGAGAGCCCTCTCCTTTTCCCCTTTTTCGAGCGTCTGGAAGCGATGGGGTACTTCGCCACAGACCCCATCAGCGAGAATCTTGTCACATGGCAGCATTCGGACAAACCGGCCCTGGCGGCCCTCGCTTCCTATTACCTGGGGATCGCGATTCAGTCGGCCGTGAGCCCGGAAGCCGCCATCGCGGCCTTCTCGAATTTCGCTGAAACGTACCCCGAACATTTCCTTGTCGACCGTGCGCTACTCTGGCTTTCCCAACTGAGCGCCACCGGCGGCGACAAGGAGGCTGCCCTCGCCTCGCTGAGATCCCTCAAGGAGCGCACCCGTGATCAGGTCGTGCTGGACCGTATCCGATTTTTGGAAGCGAGGGCCGAATTCGCGGCCGAGGATTTCA
>JAHEDC010000408.1 GCA_024641425.1 Verrucomicrobiales bacterium
GGTCCCGGGTTTTTCGTAATCAGGAAAACAAATACCGCAACCCCGAGAAGGGCGGCTGCCTTGACGAACCCATACCACTTCCCCCGGGCAAGATTTTCCGGTTTGACCTCCGATCCATCGTTCATGGCTCGAGGGGGGTCAGGACAATATTCCGGTATTCGACACGGTCGCCCTCGTTTCGCAGGTTGATGTGGAAAAGGCCCGTCGGACATTCGGTCGCACGATTCACCACCGTGCCATTAAGCCGTATCTCGGCCGAACCGCCCGATACCACACACTCGATCAGATTCCACTCCCCGGCCGCTTCCACCGGCTCGCCTTCCCGTGCCTTCTGAAATTGGATCGCCCGCCCTGCTGCATCCTTCGCCTCAAAACTCCCGATTCGGTACAAATCACCCGTCTTCCCCGAGAGCACCTGCACTTCAAGACTGGATGGCGTGGCCACGTCGTCGGGCCCCACGAAAAGCCCCACCCCGCTGTCACCCTTGCCGAAGGGGAGCCGGTATTCGAGACTCAACTGGTAGTCCGCGAAGCCGGCGTCCGTGCGAAGGTAGGACCCCGCGTTGCGGCGACCATTGCAGACGAGCGCTCCGTCTTCGACCTCCCAACCCGGCTCCACGTCTGCGGCAACCTCATTCCAGCCCTCAAGCGAGACCCCGTCGAAGAGCACGATCTCTTTCGCCGCGACTTCCGCGAAATTCAGCTCCGCTGCCGCCGCATCACTGTCCAGCCAACTCCGCCAGTTCAAGAGCGCGCCCCTCCGTTTCGCACCCCGCATCCCCGCCTCGTAGCCGAAGGTCTTTCCAGTGATTGCCCGCAGGCTCTGGGCCGCCTTCATGCGCAGCGAGAAGTCGTCCGCATCGAGCAGGGAAACATAGGCTGCAAGGCAACGCCGATCTCTCCGAGCGCGGAGGTAGTCAGCTACTCGCAGCACATTGAGGCGATTCGAATCCGTCGCCAGCCCCGCGACCTCCTCAATCGAACCCGCATCGTCCAACGCGGCCAGGCCGGCGATGCCCATTCCACGCACCAAGGCAGTCTCACTCCCGAGCGCCCGCCGCAATCGCGAGACGTCACCGGGAAGGGTGGTTGCCGTCATCGCCGACATCGCGGCCTGCCACAACTTCCCTCCCGCTTCGGGTCTCCCTTCCAGGACAGCCAGGAGATCCGCCGCGAAACCGTTCCAGGATTCCTCGGAAATCCGTCGAAGCGTGGCCGTGAGCACTCCTTCCAGCCGCCCGCCATCGTGGTAATCCTCGATCTGCTCCAGCCGCAGACGGAGATCAGCCGATCCTTCTCGCTTCGCAATGGCGATCATTTCGTCGGGCAAAACGGGCTCGTTCAAAAGCGCGCGCGTGGCGCGTATCCTGTCCGGATAATCGTTCGACTCGAGAGCCTCCAAGGCTGCAGCCACCCGTTTCCCCAGCGCATCCTTCCGCACCATGGCCCGGAGGAAATCCCGCGCCTCTTCCCGCGACTCCGGCGCCACCATTTGCGCACGCAAATGCGGCGCGAGGGCGACGAACCAGACAATGCTCGTCACCGCACACGTCCACCCTCCGCGAAAATGCCGGATTTGCATATCCGCATCCTAACACCGGACGCCGCCGTTTTCCCACCATTAAACTCAGACCTTGATCGCGCAGGAAACGTCCACTCCCCCGCGCTGGTTCCAGGGCATCTTGGCGATGAGCATCCCCATCGCGCAGGTATCGGTAATTCCCGCGAACATCAAACCCGCGCCAACGAATCCCGAAAGTCCGTAGAACAAGGGATTCACCGTCGCTCCGAGCACCACGCCAAGCAGCACCAGCGCTCCGGCAGCGATCCGCACCTGCCGCTCCAACGACATCACCTTCTGCCCTCGCACCACCGGCAGTCCCGCCGCCTCCCACGCCATCATGCCACCCTCGACCAGAACCGCTCGCTGGCAACCCGCAGCCTCCAGTTTCTCCAACGCCTTCGTCGCCCGCGCTCCCGAGCGGCACATCAGATAAATGGAATCCTCGGGGCCCACACCCGCCAGCACCGCCCCTGGCTCCAACTTATCCAGCGGCGCGAGACGGGCGTCGTTCAGGTGGCACTCGCCATACTCGGCGGGCGTGCGCACATCGACTATTTTCGGCGCCTTCCCGGCATCGCGGAGGCGGCATAATTCAGCAGGGGTAATCGTCTTCATAGCGGTTTCAAAAAGTTTAACTTAACTATATAACTACTCACTTTATTTCTTGAGTAAAGGAAAAAAACCGCTTAACTGAAATAGAGACCGCCAACCGACCCAATGAAAACCCTCCCCGCCAAACGCCCGAAATCCCCGCCGCCCTCACCGACGCCGCCTCCCGTCCCCAGTCCCCTCGGGAGGGATGACCTTGAGCGGATCGCGGAGATCTTCCGCGTTTTTTCGGAAGCGACCCGCCTGGCCATTCTCCAGGCACTCCGCGAAGGCGAGCGGAGCGTGAACGAACTTGTCGAACAGCTGGGCACGACCCAGGCGAATATATCCAAGCAACTCCGCGTCCTTTACGATGCGCGACTCCTCGCCCGTTCGAAGCGTGGAACCCAGGTGTTCTACTCGATCGATGACGAGATGATCTCGCCACTCTGCGAACTCGTTTGCGGCAAGCTGAATCGGGACGCCACACGCAACCAGTTCCTGGAATTCTCGATCTAGGCGAGTCTAGCGCAGACCCGTTGCCTCGCTCCAGGTTTTCGCCATGAGCATGTGACCGGCCATTGTCGGATGCACTCCGTCGGCGGCCCAGTACTCGGGCTTGGTCCCGTTCGCCACCGCCTTGTCGAAGGCTTCCTGGAAGGGAGCCCAAATCGCGCCCGCGCCCTCGGCAACCCGCTTGGCCGCCCCCTTGCGCTCGTCGAATTCCGGGAACCACTTCTCATTCACCGCCCCACAGCGGAGGACAAACGGCTCACAGACCACGATGCGCGTGTCGGGCAACGCCGCCTTCGTCTTTTCGAGCAGCGCGATGAAGCCCTTTTCGTAGATCTCGACCGTTCCATCGTATTTGCCGTTCAGCTTGTGCCAGATATCATTGACGCCGATGAGGATGCTCAGGATGTCCGGCTTGAGGTCGATGCAATCCGCCTGCCAGCGGGCATCAAGATCGGGTACCTTGTTCCCGCTGTTCCCCCGATAGCCACGCCCCATCGCCCCGGCGTGGTTCGCGCCCTTTTGACCGCGATCACGTCCGGCGTCCGTGATCGAATCGCCCTGGAAAAGGACGGTCGCCCCCTGCGTGAGGGCGACAGGCTCGCTTGAGAGCGCGGCCTTGGCGGGAGCACGAAGGCCGGCAACAAGGGCCCCGGCTCCCGCCGCGGCAAATCCCGCTTTAAGGGCACTCCTACGATTCATAAATGTGTCTTGGGCTGTTTTCATGGACAACATAGTTCCAAAGGAGCCGACTTTTGGCGAGTGCGAAATCAGGGCTGGGAAGGTTTGCGGGAAACCCATGAATCCGCTAGCCTCTTCCCATGAAGACACCACCCGCCCCGCACACTCGTCGCCAGTTCCTCAAGACTTCCGCCGGTGCCTTCGCCGGGCCCCTCGTTTTCCCCGGTCTCCTCCGCGCCGACACCCCGAACAAAAAGCTGAGTCACGCCGCCATCGGTGTCGACGGTCAGGGATGGAGCGACCTCAGCAACATTGCCTCGCACCCGTTGGTCAATGTCACTGCCATCTGCGACGTCGATACCGCCCGCATGGAAAAAGCCATCGCGCAATTCCCCGAGGCCCGGCGCTATCAGGACTGGCGCGAACTGCTCGAAAAGGAAGGGGACAAGATCGATTCGGTCAATGTGACCGTTCCCGACCACATGCATGCGCCGATCAGTATCGCCGCCATGCGCCTCGGCAAGCATGTGTATTGTGAAAAGCCGCTCACCCACGAGGTCTACGAGGCGCGGCAGATGCGCCTGGAGGCGGAGAAGGCGGGCGTCGTCACCCAGATGGGCAATCAGATCCAATCGGCCCTCGAATACCGCTCCGCCGTCGTCCTGCTCCAGGAGGGCGTCATCGGGAAGATCAAGGAAATCCACGCCTGGAGCGGCGCCCAGTTCCCCCAGCGCGGGCGCCCCGAAGGCGAGGATCCGATTCCCGCCACTCTCGACTGGGACAAGTGGCTCGGCGTCGCACCCGTCCGTCCCTTCAAGAACGGCATCTACCATCCCTTCAACTGGCGCGCGTGGATCGATTTCGGCGGCGGGGCCATCGGCGATTTCGGTTGCCACATTCTCGATACCCCGTTCAAGGCGATCGAACTCACCGCCCCGACGTCGATCAAGGCGACCGTCCCCGACGACTGGGCAGCCAATCCCGCCTGGAACACCGAGCACTGGCCGGACTGGGAAATCTTCGAATACCAATTCCCCGGCACACGATTCACCTCCGGCGACACCCTCAAGGTCACCTGGTACGACGGCCCCAAACAACCGCCGCGCGCGCTTTTCCCCTTCGAGAAGGAGTCCCGCGACATTCCCGGCGGCGGCAGCCTCTTCATCGGCGAGGGCGGCGTCCTTCTCCTTCCTCATGTCGGCGGGCCGCAGTTGGTGCCGTATTCCAAGAACAAGGGCCTCAAGCGCCCCGATCTCCAGCCCCGCGACCACTACCACAGCTTTGTCGACGCCTGTCTCGGCAAGGATAAGACGACCTCGCACTTCGGTTTCGCCGGCCCGCTTACCGAGGCTGTTCTTCTCGGCAACATCGCCAACCGCTTCCACGGCCAGGAACTCGCGTGGAACAGCGCCGACCTGAAGATCGCGAACAACGACGACGCCAACAAACTCATCCGCCGCGAATACCGCGAGGGCTGGAAGACAGAGGGATAAAAGACCCTAGGAACAAAGGGATCCCCCATGCCTCCGAGGCGCTCGTTTCGCATTTCCGCCGAGAACCCACGGCGTCAGGCCCCTGGGGATGACTGCGAGCTTCCGAAACAAGAAATTGAATAGGAAGGAACCCTTGCCACGTCAAAGGAACGTGATCGGATCTCTCGCGTTCGATTGCTTAATCCCAAACCAAAACAGGAAAATGACTACGAAATTAGGAAGACTGATCGGCTCCGCGGTGGCGGCGGGTGCCCTTACCCTCACCTCGTCCTTTGCGGCGGGAGATTCCCAACCCGCAGCCGGGCCGACCGCTCCCACTGAAACCTACGGCGATTGCGGCGGGTATGGCGGCGGCTATTACGGCGGCGGATACTCAGGCGGCTACGGCAGCAGCGGCTATGACTCGGGCGGCGGATACTCGGGCGCTGGCTACCGCAGCGGCGGATTCTACGCGAGTGGGGGTTCCAACGGCGGCGGCTATGGCCGGAGCGGATCCTGCGGCGAAGGCGGCTACAACAGCGGCTATTCCAGCGGTGGCTATTATCGCGGCGGCTACTCCGGCGGCGGCGGTTACTCTAGTGGAGGCTGCAATTCGGGCGGAGGATACTCCAATTCCGGCAGCGGTTATTACCGCGGGGGCGGCGGATACAGCGGGGGCGGATTCAATGGCGGCGGCAACGGAGGCGGCTACTACTACAGTGGTGGCGGTGGTTATCGCGGGGGTTACGGGCGCGGCGGAAGTTGCGGAAGCCGATAAGAATAGCGATCAAGGCTCCCTCGAAGGAGGGAGGAGTTCATTCATTGCTGGAAATCGCTCCGGCCGGCCTTGTCGCTGCATCGCCGGACAAAAAAAGGAGCCCGCCCTTTTCTTATAAAGAAAGGGACGGGCTCCTCGGAAGCGTGGGACCGGTGTCAGGCGCCCGTCGAGCGTCGGCGACGCGCGAGGGAAAGGAGGCCGAACATCCCGAGCAAGGCCACCGAAGGTTCGGGAATAGTGGTGATGGTGAGACTGTCTGCCAGTGCGAAGATGGCGTCGGTCCCCGTTCCCGTAGTCCCGATGCGCAGCGAAACGGGTGATCCGTTGCTGACAAAATTGGTCATGAAGGTCGATGTCGGCTGCATCGGGTTCTCACTGCTGATCATGCTGTTTCCATTCACAACGCCATTGGCGTCGGTGAAGGTCGTCCGAATGTTGCCGCTGATATTTCCCTGTCCGGGACCCGTCGCGCCGGTTCCGCCGTCATGGAGA
>JAHEDC010000409.1:0-396 GCA_024641425.1 Verrucomicrobiales bacterium
CCGCTGACCACGCTGACCCCATCCGGCGCGATGGCGATATCCCATATCTCCTGCTGGTGGCCCCGGAGAACCCGGACGAGTTCCAGGGTTTCGAGATTCCACACGGAGAGGGTCTGGTCCGCGCTCGCGGAGACGAGCGATTTTCCATCAGAGGAAAAACTCAGGGAACTAATCCAACTCCAATGCCCGTCCAGCGTGCCGACCAATTCCTTGCTCGCGGTATCCCAGAGCCTGATCGCCGAGTCTGCGAACCCTGACCCCGTCGCAAGGATTGTCCCGTCCGGAGAAAGGGCCAGCGAAAGCGTTCTTTCCTCGCCTACCGGAACAGGCCACTTCTCCACCTGACCTGACTTGAAGTCGACCTCGGTGATCTGGTTCAGATTCATGTCGCCGACA
>JAHEDC010000409.1:406-6081 GCA_024641425.1 Verrucomicrobiales bacterium
GTTTCCATTCCAATCGGACATCCGATCGAAGAAACAACGCCTCTCGGCGGTTCCGTAGGCGAGGTTCCAAACTGTGATCGCCCTCAATTCCGCGGTCACGAGGGATTGACCGTCGGCAGAGAATGCCAGATCCCAGCACGCGGTTTCGAGAGGCAGATCCCGCTCGAATTGTTCCGTTTCGACATTCCAGAGACGGACCCGGTGAGCCCCGCTCCCATCGGACGAACCTCCGGAGTCAGGAAAAGCAAGGATTGCTTCGGTGGGGGAGAACGCGACATCCGTTTCTCCATTGTGGTCCAGTTCGGCGATTTTTCGTTGGTTGCGAAAATCCCAGACATGCACTTTCCCCTCTGCGAATTCCACCGCCGCCAGCCACTTTCCATTCGCCGATAGGGCCAGCGCGTCGATGCTGTTCCCGGTCGTGAACAGCGTGTCGATCTCGTGGCTCTTGCACTGCTGCCAAAGGTATCGCCACTCCCAACCTCGAAGGTCGCGGGCATCGTCCTGCGGCCGATGACGATCCAGAAGCGTACGGGCTCGCCCCAGATTGTTCCGTTCCAAGGCTCGTTGCACCAGATTCATATCGGCGGCATAGGCTTGCTGTCTGGCGATCTCTTCCTGATCCTCGGCCCGCTTTTGTGCTCGGGATGCGGTCTCCGCTTCTTTCTTGGCCTGCTGCCTGGCAGTCCGCTCCGATCGCAATGACATCACGGCAATCAACACTCCAAAGATGAGCGCGGTTGCAACGAGGCTTCCCGCGATGCAGGCGATACGATTTCGCCGCCACGCCTTTTGAATCCGATAAGCGGTGCTCGGCGCCGCCGCCGTCACCGGCTCGTCGTCGAGGTGGCGTTTCACGTCCATCGCCAGGGCATTGGCCGTCTCGTAGCGACGCGTCCGGTCCTTCTCCAGCGCCTTCATCACAATCCAGTCCAGATCCCCCCGCATCAACAGACGCAGCTTCTGCGGGTCCGACCGGCGGTGCTTCGCGAGTTCGGTCAGTTCCGGGCCCTCCAGTGTGCCGAGGCGGGTGCTCGGCTTCGGGGGCTCGTCCTCCCGGATGATGCGCCGAATCTCGTCGTAGCCCGCTTTCATGAGCTCCTTCGCATCGAAAGGTGTCCGCCCCGTCAGCAGCGCGTACAAGAGCACTCCCAGCGAATAAATGTCGCTGCGCGTGTCGATATCCCATCCGCTCAGTTGCGCCTGCTCGGGGCTCATGTAGGCCGGGGTTCCGATGAACTGTTCGTAGCGCGTGAACAGCGTCTTGTCGGTCAACTCCATCTGGGTCGCCTTGGCAATCCCGAAGTCGATGACCTTCACCACCGCCTTGTCGTCGTGCAGGGTCACCATGACATTCGATGGCTTCAGGTCCCGGTGGATGATCCCCTTCTGGTGCGCGTGCTGCACCGCGCGGCACACGTCCATGAACAGGACCAGACGCTCCTCCGTGCTCAGGTTCCTCTCGTCACAGAAGGTCGTGATCGGAATCCCCCTCACCAGTTCCATCACAAAGAACGGGCGCCCCGTCTCGGTCGATCCCGCGTCCAACACCTTCGCGATGTGGGGGTGATCCATCATCGCCAGGGCCTGCCGCTCGACCTCGAAGCGCGCCACCACCTGCCGCGTGTCCATCCCCAGCTTGATGATCTTCAGGGCCACCCGCCGCTTCACCGGCTTGAGTTGATCCGCCATGTAGACCACCCCGAAGCCGCCTTCCCCGATCTTCTGCAAGAGCTTGTAATTGCCGATGACGTCACCCTCGCCTTCCGGGACCGACCAGGCATCGGACGACGTCCCCTCGAACCCCGTTCCCGGGTCTCTCCGCTGCTCCTCCCCCATGAACCCGGTTCCGGCCTCCGCGTCGGCGGCGATGAGCGCCTCCACCCGAGCCCGCAATTCCGCGTCCTCCCCGCACATCTTGTCGAGGTAAGCGGCAAGTTCCTCCGGATCGTCATCTCCCGGGGCATTCATGAATATCTCGCGGTCCGTCATGGCATATTGCGACCCTCGAAGAGCCGCCTCCTCCCTTTCATGCGAATTTCGCGGGAGAATCGCGCCACAAAATCAAAAAAAACCGATGAAAAGTCAGCCCGATTCCGCGATGAAGCGGAAGAGCCAGGCGCGGGCGCACTTCCACTGGCGGTTGACGGTGCGCGGGGACGATTCGAGGGCGGAGGCGGTCTCATCCACGGTCAATCCGCCGAAATAACGGAGTTTCACCACGCGCGCGAGTTCCGGGTCCTCGTCTTCGAGGGCGGAAAGGGCTTCGTTCACCGCGAGGATCTCGTCGTCCTGCCCGACTGCCGCCACCTTGGATTCATCCCAGGTAGCGCGATCCAGCGCTCCGCCTCCCCGCTTTTTGGCGCTTTTGCGGCGGGCGCTCTCGATGAGCACCCGCCGCATCGCTTCCGCCACGGCGGAGAAGAAGTGGGCGCGACTGTTCCACTGAACCTCCTTGCCGTCGGGGCCCGCGACCCGCAGATAGGCCTCGTGGACCAGCGCGGTGGGCTGAAGGGTGTGGTCCCCCCTCTCCCCCGCCATCTTCCCGGCGGCCATCCTTCGGAGCTCGTTGTAGACCAAGGGCAGCAAAGCTTCCGCAGCCACCGCATTTCCGGCCTCCACTGCCTCGAGAATTCGTGTGATGTCACTCATGTTGCGAACCGGTTGCTCTCCCGAAAGTCCCCTATTGAACTGCGAATCGGTGGCCAAGGCAATGGCAATTTGCGCTCGTTCCGCAGGGACAGCGCTCCAGGTTTCCCCTACGGGAAAACAGTCCGTCGCGCCGCGCTTTGGTGATTGACTTCGTTCCTCCCCATCGTTTCTAATGGGGGCGGGTAACTGTCACCGCGATCCGGCACCAAGGCGGGGCGGCGTGCGACAGGAGCTGATGATTCATGTTGGAGTTCCTCAAATCGCAAACCGACTATCTTGCGTTCACGGGAATCTGTATCGTAGCGGTGGTCACGATCATGTTCCTGCTGGGGCGGGCGGGAAAGAGCCACCGCACGCTCTCGGCCGCATGGATTCTTTTGCCTCTCATTCTCTTCTTCGGCTGGTTCTTCGTCGATGGTACGGACGAATATGAAAGACAACGCCTCCGCAAACATATCACGGGCATGGCTCCGACCTATGCGGAGGAACTGAAGGCAATGGGGCATGCACTCATTACTCCCGCGACTGCCCCGGACGATCCTCTTTACCTTGCGATGATCGAAAAGGAGAAAAGCTGGGTTAAACTCAACCCCGGGGTTGCGGACATCTATACCTTCCGGAAGGTGGCGGGTGAGGACATCTTGATCGTCGATTCCGAGACTGACTACAATGAGGACGGCGACTTTCTGGACCCGGAGGAAGGCCGCACGCCGATCGGCACGCCTTGGGGAGAAACGAACGAGAAACTGGACGGGGCCTATCGGGGAATTCCGTCGTTCGAGGACGTCCCGTATACCGACGAGTGGGGAACCTGGGTGAGCGCCTTTGTCCCGATGTGGGACGACAGCGGCAAGGTGGAGGCCGCTCTCGGCGTGGACTTTCCCGCGGACGACTGGGTCGCGGCGATCCGGCGCGCCCGCATGGCTTCCATCGGATTCCTTGCGGTGCTTGTGACGACCGTTCTCGCCGCCGTCTCCATCATCACGATTCTGAGGGCCAGTCTCGCGGAACGCAAGCGATCGGAGGCCGCGCTCCGGCAAGCGAAGGAGACGGCCGAAGAGGCCACCAATGCGAAGAGCGAGTTCCTCGCGAACATGAGCCATGAGATCCGCACGCCCATGAACGGGATCCTGGGGCTGACCGATCTCTTGCTCGGAACGGAGCTGAATCCGCAGCAACGCGATTATCAGGAACTCGTCAAACAGTCCGCCGAATCCCTCCTCGTCGTCCTCAACGACATCCTCGACTTCTCCAAGATCGAAGCCGGCAAACTCGAGCTCGACCACCAGGTCTTTCTGCTGCGCGAGGCCGTCGGGGACACACTCCATGCCCTGGGTTTCGGAATCGGCGACCGCGAATTGGAATTGATCTGCCGGATCGAGCCGGAAATCCCGAACTGTTTGGTCGGCGACGTCGGGCGCTTTCGCCAGATCCTCGTCAACCTCGTCGGCAATGCCCTCAAGTTCACGGAAAAGGGCGAGGTGGTCGTCTTGGTGCAGCAAGAGGCGCTCTCCTCCGGTTGGATTACGCTGCATGTCACCGTCAGCGACACCGGGATCGGGATCCCCGATGAGAAAAGGCAGGCCATCTTCGAGTCCTTTACCCAGGCGGACAGCGCGACGACACGGACCTTCGGGGGCACCGGTCTCGGGCTGGCCATTTCCACGCAACTCGTCTCCCTGATGCAAGGCCGTATCTGGGTGGAGAGCAACCTGGGAGAGGGCTCCCAGTTTCACTTCACCGCGCGCTTCGGTCTCGCTGCCGACCAACCGCAGGACGCCACACGCACCCGCAGCCGGCTGCAGAACGTACGGGTGCTCGCCGTCGACGACCATGAGACGAACCGGATGATCCTTAAGGAAACGCTGACGCGATCGGGAATGTCGCCCGTTCTGGCGGCTAGCGGTCGCGAGGCACTCGACGCCCTCGAAGCCGCCGCGGGCGATGGGAATGGATTCCAACTGATTCTGCTCGACGCGATGATGCCCGGCTTGGATGGACTGGAGGTCGCCAGACAGATCCGGGAACGCTTTGCCGGAAAGGCACCGCGGATTATCCTTCTCTCGTCCGCGGGCAATCCCATCGGGAATTACGAACTGGTCGCATGCGGCATCGATCGGGTCTTGACCAAGCCCGTGATGTCTTCCGCTCTCCTCGACTGCATCGAACAAACCCTCGGCACTCTTTCGGCTCCGGAGGCGGTGCTCGTCGATGGGACCGGTTTGCCATCGGCCGAACCGCCTCCACTGAAACTGCTGCTCGCCGAGGATGGGCGGGTCAACCAGCTGGTCGCGATGCGGCTCCTTGAGGATTGCGGCCACGAAGTGATCCTGGCGACCAATGGCCGAGAGGCGATCGAGGCTCTGGCTCGCGAACACTTCGACGCCGTGCTCATGGATGTGCAGATGCCGGAGATGGACGGTTACGAAGCCACGACCCTAATTCGGGAAAAGGAAGCGGTGACGGGCGCCCATATTCCCATCATTGCCATGACGGCCCACGCCATGGCCGGAGACCGCGAGAAATGTCTCGCCTGCGGCATGGACGAATACGTGGCCAAACCCGTCCGCAAGGAAGATCTCCAACGCGCCCTCGGAAAGTCGGTGAAACCATCGCCCACCCGTCTGGGAGAGGATGCCGAGGCAAGCGCCACCATCCTCCCTGCCCCCAAGTCCCAAACTTGAATCCATAAACCGTAAAGCGAAGGCCCACGACGATTACCAACACAATGCCGTTGGAGACCATGAACGTCCATGCGCCTTTTTCTCGCTCCGATCACCTGCCGAACGGTATTCGTAGGAATGCCGTTCGAAACCCAATCGCGCAGCATTAACCCAAACCACCCACCTCGATGAAATCGATCCCATCCCTTGCCGCATTGGCATTCGCCACAGCGCTTCTCCTTGCTCCAGTTTCCGGAATCGCGGATCCTCCCGTACCCGAGTCCGTGGACACCAGCCGGGAACGCCCGCAGTGGGAGCACTGCGCCTTCACGCACAATCTGGGTGGCGACCAGAGCAACG
>JAHEDC010000410.1 GCA_024641425.1 Verrucomicrobiales bacterium
TCAAGTTCCACGCCGTCCTCGTCGTGAATTCGGCCCACCTCGCCAGCATGGCCTCGCCGGACAATGAAAGGTGGCTTCCTATCTTCTGGGCCCTCGATTCCTTCAAATCCTCGCAGGAGGCCGACCAGCGCGAAGGCGACTGGACGATGGACGCCGTGGACGAGGCCCGCGTCCCGCCCGCGCACCTGGCGCACGAGGCCTTCGTCGACGCCATGGTAAAATGGGATCCCGAAGCCGCGGACGTGGCCGTCGCCGCCCTCGCCCGCACCGCTCCCGCCCACCGTGTCTTCGAGCTTTTCGCCCGCTACGGCGCGCGCGATTTCCGCGACATCGGGCACAAGGCGATCTACGTCTCCAATAGCTGGCGCACGCTCGAGTGCATCGGCTGGCAGCACGCCGAGCCGATCCTCCGTTCCCTCGCCTACGCTCTCCTCAACCACCAGGGCGAGCCGAATCCCTCCGAGAGCGATCTCAAACCCGACCGCCCATGGCGGGAAAACGAAAAGCTGGTCGGAGAATTCCGCGCCGACTGGACGACCGGCAAGGCCGATCCCGAAGCCACCCGCGAAATGCTCGGCGTCCTCCGCACCGAATCCGCCTCAACCGCCTGCGCGCAAACGGTAGCCTTTCTCAATCGCGGCGTATCCCCGGACTCCCTTTACGATGCCTTCCTCGCCTCCTCCGGCGAATTGCTCATGCGCCAGCCCGGCATCGTCGCCCTCCATGCCATGACCTCGACCAATGCCCTGCGGTACGCCTTCAAGACCTGCGCCGACGAGTCGACTCGCCGCCACCTTCTCCTTCAGAACGCCGCCTTCGTTCCCCTCTTCCGCGATGCCATGGGCGGACGCGGCAAGGTCGGAGACAATCCCATCGACGCCCTCGAACCCGCCGAAGCCGGCGGCAGTCCGGACGAGATCCTCGCCACCGTCGGCCGCGACAACCACGAGGCTTCCCGAAAGGTGCTCGCCTACCTCGACGCCGGCGGCGATCCGAAGCCCCTCATCGACGGTGCGCGCCGCCTCATCTTCCTCAAGGGCACGAACGCCCACGACTACAAGTTCAGCGCCGCGGTCCTCGAGGACTTCCACACCCTCGACCCCGCCTGGCGCAACCGCTACCTCGCTGCCAGCGTCTTCAATCTCCGTGGAAGTGGAGACAAGGACAATGCACTCGTGGCACGGACGAGGGAAGCCCTCGGGGCCTGATATTTGCCATCAACCCCGGCACCCCAGCTCCCGCATGAGGGCGTCGGTTTTCTCGTAGGCTTCGGTGACCCACTCGACGATGCGCTCGGGATCGGGAGCGTATTCGAGTTCGATGCTCACGGTGCGGTCGTAGCCGAGGTCGCGGATCTCCCGGAGGTAATCGATGATGGGAACAACGCCGCGACCGGGCGGAAGGTCACCGTGCACCTTGCCGTTGCAATCCGACAGGTGGACATGGGCGAGGCAGTCCTTCATGCGGCGAATCTCCTCCGGCTTGATCCCCATGAGATAGAGATGCGAGATATCGCAGTTCGCGCGGACTGTCTCGGGCATGCCCACATCGTCGAGAAACCGGATCATCGTATCGACGGTATTGACGAGCGAGAGCTTGAAGGGCTCGAGCTCGATCGCGATCTCAACGCCGAGTTCCCGCGCGTGTTCGCCGAGGAGGCGCGTGTTCCTGACGCCCGTCTCCCATTGTTCGGCGGGAGGAATAACCTGCTGTTCCCAGATATATTCGCCGATGACAAGGAGCAGGTTCTCGCAGCCGAGTTCGTAGCAGAGATCAAGCGCGGCCTTGCAGCGGTCGAGGTGAAAACGCTGCACCGACGGATTGAAATCAATCAGTCCGACCGCGACGAAGGAGAGGCTCTTGATCGGCAGCCCGAGTTCTTCCGCCGTGGTGCGGATAAGTTGCCGCTCACGGACATCGATGTCGAGCGGGTCGGTGAAGATATCGACGGTGTCGAAGCCGATTTTCTTGGTCGCTTCGAGGCCGAAGCGGGTTCCCTTGCCCGCCTGGGCGAAGGCTGAATTGATGAGTCCGAGTTTCATAAGGGGTAAGTCAAGGGTCAAAGGTCAACGGGGAGGAGGGAGGCGGGTTCGATGGCACGGTGTTCCTTGGCGGAGAGGTAGCAGGCGTCGACAAGGGCCATCGTCTTGAGATTGTCGGTGCCGCTGAGGGTGGATTCGCGGTCTTGCTCCAGCGCGCAGAGCAGCTCTGCCATCGGGCCGACAAAGGCGTCCGGGAACCAGACTTCATCCCAGCGCGGCTGGTGCCAGGTGGCTTCGGCGATCGTGGTGTAATCGAGCGTGCTTGGCACGCGTTCGGGATAACTCGGCCAGCCGATCGTGCCGCGCGCCATCCCCGTCGTGCCTTCGATGCGCCAGCGGATACCGATGTCCTCCGCCGCGCCCTCCCGCGCGGGACCGGCCCAGACATCATCGCAGCCCATCGCGCGCAGGCCGTTTGCATATTCGAGGATGTAGAGACAGATGCCATCCTCGTGGGCGAACTTCTGTGCCGTCCTAGGATCGGGCCGCACACTCGCGAAGACGCGAACGGGATCGCCGAAGAGATAACGGAAGGTATCGAGATGGTGGATCGACATGATCCGCAGCGTGACCCAGCCGAGCCGCTCCTGCCACGGCATCCAGTGCGGGATCGCGCGCATGTCGATGGTCGCCAGCACTGGGTCGCCGAGATCCCCTCGGTCGAGCAGACTGCGGCAGGCCCGGATCGACTGGTCGTAGCGCATGTTCTGGTTCACCGCGAGGGTAATGCCCGCGTCCTTGCAAAGGCGCACGATCTCCGCCCCCTCGGTCAAGTTCATCCCGAGCGGTTTTTGCGCGAGTATCCCCCGTACCCGCGGGCGCCTCACGATCTCGCGGACGACTCCGAGTTGGAGGTCGGGCGGCACGGCGACGTCGATGACCTCCGCTTCCGACCGGTCGAGCATTTTCTGATAGGTGTCGAAAACGCCGGGAATCGCATGCCGCTCCGCGACCGCCCGCGCGTTCGCGGGGTTGGCGGAAGCGATGGCGATCGGATTGAAACCCGCCGCGCGGTAGGCGACGAGATGGCAGTCGGCCATGATGAAACCGCTCCCGATGCACCCGATCGGCACCGACTTGTCACACGGTAATTCCGGAAGATAAACGAGCCGCTCAGACATCGTGGTTCGTCGTCGTTTCCAGGCTCCGCGCGCTCTTGTCCGCGGAATCCTCGAGCCAGGCCACATCCGAGGCATCGTCCCCGAAGCGCCGGACTCCCACTTGCTTGATCATCGCGTCGTCCACCTTCGCCAGTGGAGTGTAACGCGGATGGTGGGCTTCCTTGTAGGGATCATTGCTCTTCGCGTTGTAACAGCAGATCATCGACCAGCGCGGCTTGTCCGAATCATTCCGGGCCGAGCAATGCAGCGTATTCGAGTGAAAGAAGAGCGCGTCGCCCGGCTCCATCACGCAGTAGACAAGCTCCATCCGCTTCTTCGCCTCTTCCACACGCTCCATGTCGGCCCCGGCCTGCGCACCGGTCAGAATGTGCTCGACGCGACCCATCAGGTGCGAGCCTTTCAGTACCTGCATGCAGCCGTTCTCCACTGTCGCCGGATCGACCGCGATCGACACACTGCAGAGATCGGGCTTCAGCACTCCGTTCTGGTACCAATACCCGTAGTCCTGGTGCCAGGCCCACGCCCCTCCGACATGAGCGTCCTTCATGATCATCTTCGAGTGGTAGTGGTAGACCTCGTCTTCCAGCAGTTGCTCCACGGAATCGACCAGCTTGTGGCAGCGCGCGAACATCCCGTAGATGCCGTCGCCCGGATGATTCCAGAGCGAAAGCCGAACCTCCGCGCCGGTGCCATCGTCGCGCTTGAAAGAATGCTGGTCGAGCACCCGGTCTTCGCGGGCCGAACGCCCGAGAAGTTCGATCTCCTCCGCATCGAAAAGCTTCGGGTAGATAAGATAACCGTCGCGGTGGTAGGCGGCGATCTGTTCGGCGCTGAGTTTTCCGGGGTGGGTTTTCATCACGGTTTCTTTGGAGCATTCCAGATTCAGGGGACCGAATCGAGAAAATTCCGCTTTGTCGGCTTCCATCCCCTCTCTTCGAAAACCGAAGCGCCCCGGCCGGGAGATTACCGACCGGGGCACCAAGGGATCGATCTCTTGAATCAGGTCAGGGAAGGCGGACGCGAACGAAGATGCGGCCGCCTTCCTCGAAGGGAGTCAATTCCGATAGCGGACGCGTCACCGTGGTGGTGTCGGTCGCAGCGGTCCCTGTGATCTGCGCGCCGACGACTGACCACTCCCCGGGGAGCGCGGAGTTCTTGTGCGAGGCTTCAAGCACATAGAGCGCTCCAGGGAAGGACGAGAACGTTACCGAAAACATCCCTGTCCCGCGGTTGACGTTCAGATCCGAAAGCTCGAAGCTGGTAGCCGAAGGGAAGATAGCGGTGTCCGACTGCGCGCTCATGCTCGCACCGTTGGAACGCAAAAGAACGTAGGGGGTGGCATCCCCGCCGTTCGGGCTGCAGAAGATCTCCCGGTAGGAGCCGCCGGTTCCCTCGTACCAGAGGGAACGGATCGGCCACTCGCCGGCGGCAAGGAAGACCTCGCCGACGATCCGGTTGTTCCCGCCGCCTTCGGCGGGATTGTTCTCGAGCCGGGCCCCGACCACCCCCTGCGACGAGGTGCTGATATTGGCGTAGGCGATGTTGCTCGTGACATCTCCGAGGGTCCGGATGAAGGTCGGGGTCGCCCGCGCGTCCCCGGTATTCAGGAACTCGAGGTAGCCTCCGTCATCCGCGTGGATCCCGAAAGCGTAGATTCCATCCACCGGGATCGAGAGCATCCCGGATTGACGGGTCACGTAGAAGTTGTCGTCCACGGCCGTAGCGCCGCCGGCGTTGTTCTGCTGGATCGGCTTGTCGTTCGGAATCGGGCCGCCCACCGCGGTCGGGTTGTCCGGATCGCGCACATTGATGAAGGGCTCGTTCAAGATCTCTGTCGGATTGTTGGCGGCGTTGTCGACCCATGGATCGAGGACAGCCCACGTCGTAGCCCAACCGGCCGGGGCCACCGTTCCCGTGATCGGCCGGGACTGCTTGACCGTCCACCCGGCCGCCGTCATGCCCGGATACCAGTAGCCGTTCGGGTTCGCCTGGTGGCCGACGAGACGGTAGCCCGCCGTCCGCAGCGCGGCGTCGCCAGCGTTGGCCGCACCCACCGCCACGTATTCACTTAGGGTATGGAAATCGCCACGAGCGCAGAAGACCTCCACCGAAGCGGAGCTCGTGCGTTCAAAGAATAGAAAATCAATAGCGTACTCGCCGGCGGCAAGATCAATCCTCGCCCGTCCGATGGACTCGCCGTCCCGGGCGGTGTTGAGCCGGTTCCAGCCGATGGTGCTCGGATCCATCAGATCGGGGGCCGCGCTGCTGTTGAAGGAATTCCAGGTTTGACCGGCGATGCGCAGGGCCCAGCCGTCCGTCGCGTTGACGACGAAGGTGTAGGTGCCGGTGACATCGATCCGCATCTTGCCGCGGACATGGAGAGCGAAGTCATCGTCGTTCGCGCCAACCTGCTGACCGGGGATGGGGATGTCGTTCCCGAAATAGCCCGCGCGACCGGGCAGATCCGGATCGATCAGGTTGAGCTTGGCAACCGATCCGGTGGAATGGGTTCCCACTCCCGGGTTGGAAAGGGCGGTCACGGCCGCCCGCAGGTTCGTCATCTGGGTGCCTCCGAGGCTCCCCACCCGGTGGACGCCGAGAAGGCCCGCACTTCCATCGACCGACCCCGGAATGGAGGCGGGAATAGTGGGACCACCCAACGACGTGTCACCGATCCCCGTCCACGCGCTGGTGTCCGTCAATACCAATTGAAGCCCCGGCGCGATGGCGAGCGAGGCCCCCGATCCGCCGCTGGCCTCGTAAAGGAGGAAGTCAAGATCGTAAGTGCCCGGCGCGTCGAAGATGATGCCGGCACGGAACGAGACATTCGCGATGTAGAAGAGCGTCGACCGGTCGTTGGCATCGATGAAGACGTTGGAGTTGAAGCCCCCGCTGTAGCGGCCCA
>JAHEDC010000411.1 GCA_024641425.1 Verrucomicrobiales bacterium
CAAGATAGCCTTCGGGGTGCGCTGGCGGAGTGCGGGAGTTGTAGGCGGCAGCGGCGCCGAGGTATCCGAGGCCGGTGCGGTAGACCTGCATCGGTTCCTCAAGCCATTTCACGAGAAGCGTGTTCGGCTCTTTCTGGTGCCATTCGAGGCCCCCCTTCTCGCCGTAGACGCGGATGTTGAGGTTGTTTTCCTCGCCAACCGAGATCTGACTGGCGTGGAGGACGCCCTTCGCGCCGCCCTTGAAGCGGAGGAGGATGTTGCCGTCGTCGTCGAGCAGACGGCCATCGACGAAGGCGGTGAGATCGGCGCAGAGTTCGTCGATCTCCAATCCTGTAATGTATTCGGCGAGGTTCTCGGCGTGCGTGCCGATGTCGCCGATGCAGCCGGCGGCCCCGGAGCGTTTGGGATCGGTGCGCCAGGCGGCCTGTTTCTGGTCGCCGTCCTCGAGCTTGGTCGCGAGCCAGCCCTGGGGGTATTCGACGACGACCTTGCGGATCTTGCCGAGTTTTCCGGCGGCGACCATCTCGCGGGCCTGCTTGACGAGCGGGTAGCCGGTGTAGTTGTGCGTGAGTCCATAGAGCATTCCGGATTTCTCGATGATCGCCTTGAGCTCCTTGGCTTCGGCGAGGTCGAAGGTGGCGGGCTTGTCGCTGAGGACGTGGAACCCCGACTCCAGTGCGGCCTTGGCGGCGGGGAAATGGACGTGATTCGGAGTGACGATAGCCACGAACTCCATCCTCTCGTCTTCGGGAAGTGCGTTCTCGCCAGCGAGCATTGCGTCGAAGGTGCCGTAGCAACGGCTTTCGGGCAGGCCGAGTTCCCTGCCGGAAGCGATGGATTTCTCGGGGGTCGAACTAAAGGCTCCGCAGACCAGGTCGATCTGCTGGTCGATGGCGGCGGCGATGCGGTGGACGGCTCCGATGAAGGCGCCCTGGCCCCCACCAATCATTCCCATGCGGATTTTTTTGCTCATAGGCCGCTAGGAATAGCGGATGGGAACCTTGGAGTCAAGCGGGAGGCACCGTGAAATCCGAGTGACTGAAACGTGAGATCGGGGGCATCGACGGCGTTTCTATGGTATTCTTTCCGTGTCTCCCGGCCCAGGCTGGCGGGCACCCTTTCCATGATCGAACGTCCCATCCATCTCTCGTTCCCGCATCGCGTGCTTTTCACGCGGGGCGTTTTCGCGTCTTCGAACCGGACCCTAGACCAGGTGCTGGCGCTGGCGGGAGAGCCAGGGCCGCACCGCTTTCTGGTCTTCATCGATGCGGGAGTCGCGGCGAACAATGGGGGGCTCGTGGAGCAAGTGGGAGCCTTCTTCGCCTCGAGGGATGGACAGCACACGCTCGCAGCTCCGCCCCGAGTTCTGGGAGGAGGAGAAACGTGCAAGAATGATTGGGAGCGGGTGCCGGAAATCTGGCGCGCGATCCACGAGGCCGAGATCGACCGGCATTCCTACGTTATCGCTGTTGGTGGCGGGGCCTTTCTGGACTTGGTCGGCTTTGCGAGCGCGACCGCCCATCGGGGGATCCGTCACATCCGCATGCCCACGACGACATTGAGTCAAGGTGACGGGGGGGTCGGGGTCAAGAACGGGGTGAACTTCTTCGGCAAGAAGAACTGGGTCGGCACCTTCACTGTACCGTTTGCCATCATCAACGATCTCGATTTTCTCGACTCCCTGCCGGAACGCGAGAAGCGAGCGGGTCTGGTCGAGGCCATCAAGGTCTCGCTCATCCGCGACCGCGAGTTTTTCGAGAGTATCGAGTGCCGGGCCGATGCGTTGGCCGCGCTCGACCCGAACGCCCTGGAAATGGCGATCCGCCGCTCGGCGGAACTGCACGTCGAGCACATCGCCACGGGCGGCGATCCTTTCGAGCTTGGCTCCGCCCGACCGCTCGACTTCGGGCACTGGGTCGCGCACAAGCTGGAGCAAATGTCCGGTTTCGCGGTCGGTCACGGCGAGGCCGTCGCCATAGGAATGGCCGTCGATCTCGTTTATTCCGCGCGTATCGGGCTGCTGGAAAGCGAAATCTGTGAACGGATCCTCGGCCTTCTCGCCAAGGTCGGTTTCGAGCTGTTCTCGGACTATCTTGTGGACAAGACGCCGGAAGGCCAGTGGGCGATCCTTCACGGGTTGGAGGAATTCCGCGAACACCTCGGGGGAACGCTGACCATCACGCTGGTGCCCGAGATTGGAGAGAAAATCGAAGTTCATGAGATGGAGGAAGCGGTGGTGCTCGAGTCGATCCGGGCCCTGGCGGCGCGGGCGGTCGTTGGGGAGAAGGCCTAGGCATTCTTCGGCGGCGGTGGCTTTCAATTGAAAGCGGTGTTGGCCGTTGTTATTCTGACTTCGCCATGAAATGGTTTTTCGTCCTGCTCTTTCCTTTCGCCGCGGTGCCCCGAGCGGATGCCGGCGGTATCTACTGGACGAACCGCGGACAATCGCGGGTCGAGAAGGCGGGCTTCGATGGATCCAACAAAATGACGGTCTTGGCGAGCGCCGGAACCAACGTGCGCGGGATCGCGCTCGATCTCGCCGGCGAAAGGATTTTCTACGCGGACAACGGTGCCGATATGTTGCACCGAATGAATCTCGATGGTTCGGGAAGGGTTCCCATTCTCGCGACCGGGCCATCCTCATTTCCCGCGGACATCCGTCTGGATCTCGCCGGAGGACACCTGTATTTTTGTGATCGGGATAAGGACCAGATCCGGCGGTGCGATCTCAATGGCGCGAATCCCGTCACCGTGGCCGGAGCGGGCACGCAACCCTACTATCTCGATCTTGATCTCGAGGCGGGAAGGATTTACTGGGGAGACTTTGACGGTGCGACCCCGAACACGGGGAACATCTTTCGGGCCGATCTTGATGGAAGTAACCTCGAAACAATCGTGACCGGGACTTTGGAGACACGGGCGGTCTGCCTCGACAAGGCGGGAGGGATGCTCTATTGGGTCAATCGGAACGCGGGAAAGATCCAACGGGCCGCCCTTGCGGATTTGCCGGTGAACGCGTCAACCAGTCCGTCCGTCCAAACGCTCTACCAGGGGCTCGATACTCCTCATGGAATGGTTCTGGATGCGGCCGCGGGGTTCGTTTACTGGGTCGATACGGGCACGAATAATTCCGGGGGGCTCGGGGCCAGGGGAATCAGCCGTGGGCGGATGGATGGTTCGATCCCGCAGGAGGTTCTCGTCGATCTTGGTTCGGAGCCCTGGGACATCGACATTGATCCCCGTTGTCTCACCTACGCCGAGTGGGTGACCCGTTACTTCCCCCACAATCCCGGTGCCAGTGCCGATCCCGAAGGGAATCCGGACGGGGATTCCCTCACGAACGCGACCGAATACGGCCTGGGCACCCATCCTCTTCGCCGGGACGCCTCACCGTCGTTCGGAGAGATTTTTTTCCACGTGGACAAGGCGAGTGAATCGGTTTTTCCGGCATTCCGGTTTATCCGGAGGGCGGGAAGCGCCGACGTTCAGGTGCTTCCCCAATATGCCTCGGAGCTGACCGCATGGTGGGACGAGAACTCCCCCGACGATGGGATTCCACGCCTTAGCGAGCTTCTCGTGGAAGCGCTTCCCGAGGGACTTCAACGCGTTACCGTCCGCTCGATCTTCAGCGTCGCGTCCCTGCCGACGCAGCAGTTCCGTCTAAAAGTGATGCTCTTGCGCCCGTGAGGGCAGGCTGGGATCACGCTTCGATGTCCTTCTCTTCGGATGGGGGTTCCTTCTGGAAGGCGGTCAGGAAGAGGAAAGCGGCGGCGACGCAAATGCAGGAATCGGCGACATTGAAGGACGGCCAGGCATGCTCGCCGACGTAGAAGTGGAGAAAGTCGACGACGTAGCCGTGCCAGAGCCGGTCGGTGAGGTTGCCCAGGATGCCGGAAACGAGGAGGGCAATGGCGAGCTTTCCGAGCAAGGTTGGAAAGGCGTTCTTCTGCCAGAGAAGGGCGATGATGACAAGGGCGACGAGGGTGACGCAGGTGAAGATGATGTTCGAGGTCGCGCCCTCGTTGAAGCGCCCGAAGGCGATGCCTGTGTTGTGCACGCGGACGAGGTCGAAAAAGCCGGGGATGACGGTGACGTGGTCGGTGCCGGTGAGTTCGTTCGGAGCTTCGAAGTTCTTGAGGATGAGAATCTTCGTGATCTGATCGAGCACGTAGAGCGGCAAGGAGAGGAAGAGAAAAAGGCGCATGGGAATCTGGAAGTCCGAAAGATGAACGACGAAGTGAGGGGAGGGGCCTTCTCCGTCGACGTTGACTACGAGCGGAGGACGTTCTCGCACCTCGGGCAGAGGTCGGCGGTAGTGCCGGATCCGACCTCGGGGAGGTGGCGCCAGCAGCGCTGGCATTTTTGGGCCTCGGTGCGGGTGGCAACGGCTTTGAGGGCGGGATCCTTGGCGATGGTGAGTTTCGCGAGCATGAAGAACTCCTGGACGGAGGCCTCATCACCGAGGAGGTCGGACGGGGTGGGTGTTCCTTCGGGGATCGTGAGGATGACGTCGGCCTCGAGGTTGCTGCCGAAGAGTTTCTGCTGGCGGCCGGTTTCGATTTCCTGCTGGATAGCGGCGCGCTGTTTGAGCAGCTTTTCGATTTTTTCGGACGCCTCGTGTCCGGCGAAGGCGGGATCGGGGGTGGGGAAGGTTTCGAGGTGGATGTCCCCGGGCTCATGGCCGTGATGCTGCCAGGCCTCGTCGGCGGTGAAGGCAAGGATCGGAGCGAGAAGGCGGCAGAGGCTTTCGAAGACCGCGTGCATGGCGGTCTGCGCGGCGCGCCTGCGCGGCGAATCCCTGGCGTCGCAGTACATTCGGTCTTTGGTGAGATCAACGTAGAGGCTGCTGAGATCGACCGAGCAGAACTGGGTCACGGCGTTGAAGACCTTGCGGAATTCATATTTTCCGAAGGCGGCGACGGATTCGCGGGTGACGGCGTGGAGGCGCTCGAGAATCCAGCGATCAAGGACGGTGAGCTGCTCCGGAGCGACGCGATGTCGGGCCGGATCGAAGTCGCCGAGGTTGCCCAGGAGAATGCGCAGGGTATTGCGGATTCGGCGGTAGGTTTCGGCAACCTGGGGGAAGAGTTCCTCGCCGAAGGGGACTTCATTCTGCCAGTCCACGCTGCTGACCCAAAGCCGGACGATATCGGCCCCGAATTTATTGTAGTAGTGCTCGGCCGTGCTGGGCTTGCTTTTCTTTTTCGCCGCGCCGTTCCCTCCGTCCTGATCGGATTTCGAGATCTTCTTCCCGCTCGTATCGGTGACGAAGCCGTGGGTCATGACCGCCTTGTAGGGGGCGGCGCCGCGCGCGATGACACTGAGCATGAGCGAGGACTGGAACCAGCCGCGGTGCTGGTCGGTGGCCTCCAGATAGAGGTCGGCCGGAGTGGAAAGCTCGGGATGACGGTCGAGGACGGCGACGTGCGAGCAGCCGGAATCGATCCATACGTCGAGGGTGTCCCGTCCGCGCGTCGTGCCTGCGGGGAGACCGAGTGTGGACGCGAGTTCCTCGTCGCTCGATTCGAACCAGATGTTGCTGCCATGCTCGGCGACGAGGTCGGCGACCTTGCGGACGAGGTCGCCGTTTAGGAGCGTTTCGCCTTCGGCGCTGCGGAAGGCGGGCAGGGGAACACCCCAGGTGCGCTGGCGGGAGACGCACCAGTCCGGGCGGGATTCGACAGTGCCGGCGATGCGGCTCTTGCCCCAATGGGGGAGCCACTCGACCTGTTCGATCTCCTCGAGGGCCGTTTCGCGGATCTCGTCGATCCGGATGAAGAATTGCTCGACGGCACGGAAGATGATGGGTGTTTTCGAGCGCCAGCAATGCGGGTAGCTGTGGCGGATTTCCTCCTGGGCGAGGAGTGCGCCCTTTGCCTCGAGGAGCTCGATGATGTGCGGATTGCTCTTGAAGACAAGCTGCCCGACAAGCTCGGGAATCCCGACTTCCTCAGTGAAGTTCCCGTGATCGTCGACAGGCGAGAGGATGTCGAGGTCATATTGGCGACCGGCGACGTAGTCATCCTGCCCGTGGCCAGGTGCGATGTGAACCGCGC